>CALELJ010000125.1 GCA_937902445.1 uncultured Treponema sp.
GTTATCTGGACCCGGGTATGTAACGTCATCACCAGGCATTGTTGTAACTGCAAGAACAGTGATTGAACCTGAATCGTTGAAGTCAACAGCCTTCTCATAGCGTGATGCAAGCTGTGAGTAAAGGTCTCCAGGGTAACCGCGGTTAGACGGAACCTGTTCCTGCGTAATTGCGATTTCCTTCATTGAGTCGGCAAAGTTTGTCATGTCTGTAAGGAGAACGAGAACGTCCTTTCCCTTGAGGGCAAACTTTTCAGCAACTGCAAGTGAAAGATCAGGAATCTTCATACATTCTACAGTTGGGTCTGCAGCTGTATGAACGAACATGACAGTCTTTGAGAGGGCTCCACCTTCTTCCAGAGTCTTCTTGAAGAAGAGATAGTCGTCGTACTTAAGACCCATTCCGCCGAGAACGATTACATCGGCTTCTGCCTGCATGGCGATACGTGCAAGAAGCTGGTTGTATGGTTCACCGGAAATTGAGAAGATTGGAATCTTCTGTGAAACAACCAATGTGTTGAAAACATCGATCATCGGAATGTTTGTACGCATCATGCGGTTAGGATTGATACGCTTTGATGGGTTTACAGAAGGACCACCGATTGAAATGAGGTTTTCTGTAAGGGCTGGACCATGATCGCGAGGTTCTGCGGAACCGTTGAAGATGCGTCCAAGGAGATCATCGCTGAAGGAGATCTTCATGTCATGACCAAGGAAGCGGATCTGATCGTTTGTTGCAACACCACGACCACCGGCAAAAACCTGAAGTGAAACAGTCTCACCATCGATCTTGTTGACTTCGGCAAGAGACTTACCAAAGCGTGTTGTGATTTCTGCAAGTTCATTGAGCTTTACGCCCTTTGCCTTGACAGTAATAACGCTACCGTTAATGCTTTCGATTTTGCTGTATACTTTAGCCATTATTCACCGTCCTTGAGAAGAGTCTTTACATCTTCACTGATCTGTGCATTTTTTTCTGCAAGAGTTGCGTCGATTGTCTTCTCTGCCTTTTCAAAGTCAGGAGTCTTGAATGCCTTGTAGTTCATATCACGGAAGTTCTGTGTAAGCTTGTTGAAGAATGTACGGGCATCATCCTTTTCCTCAAAGTCAAATGAAGAACCGAGGATACCAACGATCTTGGCAAACACGTACTGCTGGCGTTCGATGGAAGTTGCACCTTCGATTTCGTCGAATGAATCCTGCTGCATGTAGATTGCATCAAGGAATTCGCTCTTAAGATAAAGAATGAAGTCTGCAAGGCTTGTACCTTCTTCACCGACAACCTTCATCATCTGGTTGACTTCCGCACCGCGCTTGTAAACGACACGAGCATAATCTACCCATGACTTTGTGATTACAGGCTTATACTTTGACCATGAATCAAGTGGGTCGATTGCAGGATAGCGGCGTGCATCAGAACGGGCACGAGAAAGACCGTGGAATGCACCGACAACCTTAAGTGTTGCCTGTGTAACCGGTTCTTCAAAGTTACCGCCGGCAGGAGAAACTGTACCACCGATTGTTACGGAACCTGTCTCACCGTCACGGAGCTTTACGATACCTGCACGTTCATAGAACGAAGCGATTGTAGATTCAAGGTATGCAGGGAATGCTTCTTCACCTGGGATTTCCTCAAGACGACCAGACATTTCGCGCATGGCCTGTGCCCAGCGGGATGTTGAGTCTGCAAGAAGGAGAACGTTAAGTCCCATCTGGCGGTAGTATTCAGCAAGTGTAACACCTGTGTAACAAGATGCTTCGCGGGAAGCAACTGGCATTGAAGATGTATTACAGATGATGATTGTTCTTTCCATAAGTGAACGGCCAGTTCTTGGGTCCTTCAATTCTGGGAATTCTGTAAGTGTTTCAACAACTTCACCGGCACGCTCACCACAGGCTGCGATGATAACGATGTCTACGTTTGCGTTGCGGGATGTTGTGTGCTGGAGAACTGTCTTACCTGCACCGAATGGTCCTGGAATACAGTATGTACCACCACGTGCTACAGGGAAGAATGTATCGATGAGGCGAACCTTTGTTTCCATTGGTTCATCCGGGCTCAAGCGTTCTGCATAGCAGTTTACAGCGCGCTTAACAGGCCACTTGAAGCTCATTGAAATGTTAACTGTCTTTCCCTTTTCATCAGCAAGAGTTGCGATTGTATCGTGAATCTTGTAGGAACCTGCCTTTGCAATCTTTTTGATTGTATATGTTCCAAGGAATCCGAACGGAACAAGAATCTTGTGTGTGAAAGGTCCTTCTGGAACTGTACCAACGCTGTCGCCGGCAAGCACCTTGTCACCTTCCTTTGCGGTAGGTGTGAATTCCCACTTCTTTTCTTCATTGAGGGCAGGAAGATAAACACCGCGCTCAAGGAAGTAACCTGATTTTTCTGCAAGCAATGGAAGTGGATTCTGAAGACCGTCGTAAACCTGACCAAGAAGACCAGGACCAACTTCTACAGAAAGAAGATCACCGGTAAATTCAACAGAACAGTCTGTGGAAATACCGTTTGTCATTTCATAAATCTGCATCTGTGCCGTATTGCCGCGGATACGGATAACCTCACCCTTAAGACTCTGTCCGTCAACTTTAACATAGCCTACTTCGTTGAGAGAAACCTTACCGTCGAATTCAACGGAAACCATGTTTCCGTTTACAGCTACAACTTTACCTTTTGTATCTGTCATTTATTTTCTCCAAGTATTTCGTCGTAAATTTTGTGATAAGAAGCCAAACCTTCATCCCTGTTAAACTTCTTCATGCGCTCTGCAAGCATAAGCCTAAGTCCGTAGTTATAAACCGCATCAACGGAAAACATATCCATTGGAGCAAGTTTATCAAGCAGACTCATTCTATACTGGTTGAGGAACTGCTCGGCGCTTAAAGGACTGTCCATTCCCGTTGCAGTACGTGCAGCCTGGATGACCTCGCCATCACTTGTCTGAGGAAGATCCTTATTGTCCTTCTTCAGTTTGAGTGCGCGAAGCTGAGCCAGGGCAAGACGAAGGTTTCTTTCCTTCTCGTACCACTGGTCAAGGAATGTGGACCCTGTGCTTCCTGTTTCCAGCGGAGGCTCAAGTGTAAGGTTCTGAGCCATGATTTTTGCCTTGTCAGACATGAATCTTGAACAAAGATCCTTGAAGTATTCAACAGTCAGAGGTAATTTCTGATTGCTGTCATCAGTCACTGAGAATGCCGGAAGCTGAGCCACTAAATAATAGAGACGTTCCACTATTTTTTTCCTTTTGCAGCTGCCTTTGTGGCAGAAGCTTTTTCCGCAGTTTTCTTTGCAGGAGCTGCCTTCTTGGCAGGAGCTGCTTTCTTTTCTTCAACAGGTTCAGCCTTTGGAGATTCTTCTGCAATACCTGCAGCAGCCTTCTTCATAAGTTCTGTTGTCTTTGGGTTAAGGTAAGCACTGAACAATGATGCTACTTCTTCAGCACTGAAATCATAGAATGCTTCACCACCCTTTGCACCAATTCTGAATCCGGCAGAAAGAGATGCATCAGCCTTGATTTCAAGTCCCTTTGAGATTTTTCCCTTAAGGGCTGTCTTCAAACCACTTTCAAGAGCCTTGACATCCTTTGCAGGAAGAAGAATTGAAACGTCAGTTGCATCATTATTTGCAGCCCATGCCTTCACAGCATCCGGAATGATCTTCTTGAGAAGGTCCTTGTCCATAGCCTTTTCAGTTTCTGCATTTACAAGAGCAGAAAGTTCCTTGTTGATTCCGTCACGGAAAGAAATGATAAGGTTGCGTCCTGCCTGAGCAATAGCATCTTCACTTGCTTTTTCCATGCGTTCAGTTTCTGCCTTGGCAGTCTTGATGATACTGTCAGCCTTTGCTTCAGCATCACTTACAATAGAGGCAGCCTTTTTCTCTGCATCGGCGATAATTTTTGCAGCAGCAGATTCAGCACTTGCAACTCCGTCCTTTTTGATCTTTTCGATCAGTTCTTGTAACTGAATGTCCATTACAACCTCTCTATCTAATATGTTTTATTTGCACATTTTTATTAAAAATCAAACTTGTAGACTGTCATCTCATGATACTGCTTATCCGGAGTAACGATGCACGATGGAAATTCCGGATGATTTGGAGTATCAGGATAGCTTTCAGTCTCAAGACAAACAGCTCCATGTCTCTTATGGACGAAACCGTTCTTACCAACAGAACCTTCAATCCAGTTTCCTGTATAAACCTGGCATCCAGGAAGTGTTGTTGAAACTGTCATGGTTCTGCCGCTTTCAGGATCCTTAAGAACTGCGAATTTCTTAAGATGTCCGTCAAAATCATCAACGCAATAGGCATGGTCATATCCATTGCCTGTTTTCTCTATATCCTTACCAAGAAGTTTTGGCTTTCTGAAGTCAAAGACAGGATTTTCCTCTACTGAAAGGAATTTTCCAGTCGGAATGAGTTTTTCGCTTACCTCGACGAATTTAGAGCAGTCAAGCTGAAGTTCCTGGTCGTAAATTGTTCCGCCGTTATAACCCTTGAGATTAAAATAAGCATGATTTGTAAGATTTACAGGTGTCGGTCTGTCAGAAACCGCAGTATATTCAATTGTAAGTTCATTCTTGAGGTTGAGGGTATAGGCAACTTTCACGTGAAGTTCACCTGGCATTCCCTGCTCTCCGTCCGGGCTGAACCTTGAGAATTCAACGCCAATGCCTTTTGGTGTAAGTATCTTTCTTGCAGTCCAAACCTTTTTCTCATAGCGGTCAAATCCACCGTGGAGACAGTTTCCGCTATCGTTGTTGTCAAGCTTGTATTCCTTTCCGTCCAGCTTGAACTTTGCATCCCCGATTCTGTTTGCAAAGCGACCTACAACAGTACCAAAACTGAGGTTGTCAGAAGCAAAGCCTTCAAGTGTGGAGCAGCCAAGCACAACATCAATTTCCTTTCCATTTTTTGCAGGAAGAACAATACTTGTAATAGTACAACCATAATCTGAAAAAGAAACGCTCATCTTACCGTTGGAAACAGTAAAAAGATGAACATCCTTTCCGTTGTATAAAGTTCCGAATTTCGTTTTTTTGAATTTTAGAGTACTCATAACATAAATTATAAGTCCCTTTCTTTGTTATTTCAAGAAATAATTAAAATTTAAGATATTTTTAAAATAAATTTGACATTCTGAATCAAAGCATCTGAAGGACCAGGCGGACTTCCTGGACGGACCTTGATGTTCTGTGGGCAATTTCTTCGGCTGGTAATCCGCTTGAATACAGTTCCTTTACCTGCTGTCTGAAATCTTTTTTAGGAGTTATCTGAGTCTCGGCCTTATAATATACAGGCGGAACCACTGGAATCTTCAAAAGTGCTTCCTCGTGCTCAGAAGACGAGTGTCCATCAACGAGATTTTCCGGAATTCCAAGCTCATTTTTTGCCTTTTCGGTAAAAAGAAATTCTCCCTGGGCTGGTTCCGTATATTCGTAGCTGTCTGCTGCGGAACCTTTTCTTGCAGTTCCATTTTTACGCTGCGACTTTCCATTGGAAGACATGGACTGCTGGAATTCCTTTACCCTGTCCTGGGTTTCAAGTTCCCTTTTGAGAACATGAATCCTTCTTTCTGCTTCGGCCTTTACCTTGTTGAGCTCATGAATTTTATCTTCAACCAGCTGAATGTT
>CALELJ010000126.1 GCA_937902445.1 uncultured Treponema sp.
CGCATCGTCGCCGATGCTCTCCACGCCCTCCGGGATCGTCACGCTCGTGAGCCCGCTGCAGCCGGAAAACGCCCCTTCCACCGGCTATGAAAAACTTGCCGGAAAAAAAGTTCTTGTTGTAGACGACATTGAGCTGAACCGCGTGCTTCTGAGCCTCATGCTCAAAAACATAGGCATGGAAGTAATCGAAGCGGAAAACGGTCTTGAAGCCATCGAGACGCTCAACAAGTCAGAACCTGGCGAAATCTCAATAATCCTCATGGACATCATGATGCCGGTAATGGATGGATACACAGCAACCATGAAAATCCGTGCCTGCGAAAGAAAAGATGTGGCAAACATTCCTGTCATTGCAGTCACAGCCAACGCTTTTGAATACTACAAGAAACAGGCTGAAGACTACGGAATGAACGGTTACGTAATAAAGCCATTGAGCAAAGAAAAGCTCTATGAAGAAATCTCACGGCTGATCTAATCTGGCGTCAATGAAACTGAGAAAAAGAATTCTGCTTACATCTGCAATCCTCATGCTGCTGGCAACCGGCGCATCTGCAAAAAAACAGAGCGGTTCCTCACAGAAGAAAAACGTTCTCGAAGCGGAATATACAATCAACCTTCACGACAACTGTCCAAGAACAACAGCCGCACTGAACGAAGAAGTTGCATTGAAGGCAACGATTCCGGGATACAGCGGAACTTTTTCAGTAATCTACAAAATATGGCCGGAAGAAAAACACGCCTATCCTCTTACCGGGTACTATGACTGCTGCCTCAGAATCAAGAACGCCATTGAGAAAAGCAAGAAAAAAAACTGCACTCTCCTTTTCAATTCATCACAGGACATGTGCGGTCTCCCGCTCGATTTTTCAACAGCCACAGCCGCAACGGAATCCGTAATAAAACTCATCGAATCAAAGCAGACGGAAGTTTACGCCTTCTACGTCTTTGAAGACTAAAGCCACACCCCATCAAAAGCGGACCTCGCAGACAATAGGCAGATGATCGCTGTATCCTTCCCCATTCCATATCTGGTACCTGTTGGGTACAAAAACCTTTGAGTCACACCATGGGCCATCGACGGCAACATGAAAATCAATGAGCTCAATTTTTCCCGCAAGGAACATGTTGTCAATCCGTGACCATTCCTCCTGAAAATAATAGCTTCCAGGCTGAACCATCTTACCTCCAGGTGAAAACCAGGGCGAGCGGACGCTGACACCGGAATCATCAAGAGATCCATCTTTCCAGAATCTCATGACAACCCTGCCTTCCGAAACCACGTCAAAATCGGCGATGTCACGGTTGAAGTCACCAAGGGCAAGCAGGGCACCGTCATTCTGGATTCCTTTCTTCATTATCCCGGAAAGAACGCCTTCCTGCCTGTTGCGCCAGACTTCAGATTCCTCCTCACCTCCGCTTTTGCTTTTCCAGTGGTTGACGAGAATCGTAAGCTTCCTCCCTTTGGAAATTACCTCCACTTCCATAATGGGACGCAGATGCGGCATATCATATTCTTCAGTCCGGATGTCCAGGCTGTGAACCTTCATGTCATCAAGCTGAACCCTGGACAAAACGGCACACCCGATGGAACTGCCCTCATCCTTTGCAAAGACGGCTTTTTTGTACACCTTCTGGTCGCTCCATTCCCCGGCAAGAAAATTGCTTATGTCATGAACCACAGCCTCGTTTTCAATTTCTTCCATTACAAACACATCAGCATCGATTGCCTTTATGACGGAACACAACCGCTTGAGGCGTTCTATGTAGGCATCCTTGCCCCACCTTCCGCTCTTTACGAATTCAGTGTACTCATCTCCAGTGGTAACAGCATCAAAAAAAGTCTGGACATTCCAGTTGGCAACCTTAAGTTTTTCTTCCCTGGCAAAGGTTTCGGTTGTCATTTGGGCACACGAGGAGAACAAAAGAAAAACGGCTAATACAGGGACTAATTTTGTTTTATGGCTCAAAGGGCACCTCCTGAGAAAATCCCGGCTGGCTACGGGAATGTCCATATAAATTATTGTGGCGGAATGAAATTTCCATACATGTTTCCTTCGATTTTTTTGCTGAAATTCAGGCCCGAATACCGTGATTTAAATCACACAAATCCTCTTAGTGGCCCTATTTTCCCTAAATTTGACTGTTTGTGTGCATTATTTCACAGTAATTCAGTTTTTTTTGTAGACCCGACCAGTTTTTGGTGATAGTATTAGAGCACGCAAGGGATAAATTGCGTGATTTTTTTCACACAAGACAGACAGGACGATGCAGAAGATTCCGCAGCCGGCAAAAAGAAGGCTTGTTCTTCTAGAACACCTTCTCTCGACTTACAAAGAAAAGAACATCACCTCACAGAAAATCCAGGAAATGGCCGGATGGTCTTCGGCTGTTGTAAGGCGTGACATTTCCTACATCGACGTGAAGTGCGGCGCGACAAACGGTTACAAGGTTGCTGAACTGAGGGAAGCCCTTAGAAAAACCTTCAATCTGACTACAGCGGAACAGAAATGCTGCATTGTTGGACTCGGCAGGATGGGTCAGGCCCTTCTCGACAATTCCGAGCTGTACGAATCACCGTTTAAGATTGTGGCCGGTTTTGATTCAAGCGTAAACAAGACGGAAGTTTTGAGTTCCGCCTTTCCCCTTCATCCTACAACACTGATGAAAAAAATCATCAAGGAAGAAGGCATCAGTTTCGCAATTCTGACAGTGGATCCTGAAGAAGCAAAACCGATGACGGATCTTCTGCTTGAATGCGGAATCAAGGGAATCGTCAACTACACTCCATGTGTACTGACAGTAACAAAGGATGTAAAAGTAGAAAATGTCAGCCTTTTGACTGCACTTTCAACTTTGGCAATACAGTAAATCAATAGTCGCCTTTGCATTTTGACAACGGCGGATAACTATGGGGGTTATAATATGAGTCGTGTTTACAACTTTAGCGCAGGTCCTTCTTGCCTTCCGGAAGAAGTTCTCAAGGAATGTGCAGCAGAAATGATGGACTGCAACGGAACAGGTCAGAGCGTAATGGAAATGAGCCACCGTTCAGCTGCTTTCGAACCAATCATCGAACATGCAGAAGCACAGATCCGCAAGCTTATGAACGTTCCTTCAAACTACAAGGTTCTTTTCGTTCAGGGTGGTGGTTCAACACAGTTTGCTATGGTCGCACAGAACCTTGGCATCAACAAGAAGAAGGCTGCCTACATCGAAACTGGTGTCTGGGCAAAGAAAGCTGCAGCAGAAGCAAAACACCTTGGTGTTGAAGTTGACGTAATCGCATCTTCAAAGGACAAGAACTACTCTTACATTCCACGCGTTGAAAAAGTAAGCGGCGACTATGACTACGTCTACATCTGTTTCAACAACACAATCATGGGAACACACTACGAATACATTCCTGAAACAGGAGACATTCCTCTCGTTGCTGACCTTTCTTCTTGTATCCTTTCAGAAGAAATCGATGTTTCAAAGTTCGGTCTCATCTTTGCAGGCGCACAGAAGAACCTTGCTCCAGCAGGTGTTACTCTCGTAATCGTTCGCGAAGACCTCATTCCGGAACCAGAAAAGTGCCTCCCAGGTACACCAACAATGAGCATGTACAAGACACACAGCGAAAACGGTTCTATGTACAACACACCTCCTTGCTACACAATCTACGTTCTCGACAAGGTTCTCAACTGGATCGAAAAGAACGGCGGTGCAAAGGGAATCAATAAGCTCAACGTAGAAAAGGCAGACTACCTTTACAACTACCTGGACAATTCTGACTTCTATCATGCAACAACAGAAAAGGGAAGCCGCTCATTGATGAACGTTCCATTCCTTACAAAGTATTCTGACAACGACGGTTCAGAAGAAGCACAGGCAAAGGAAAAGGCAATCAACAGCAAGTTCGTTAAGGAAGCTGAAGCTGCAGGCCTCGTTAACCTTAAGGGACACCGCCTTGTAGGTGGTATGCGCGCCTCAATCTACAACGCAATGACACTCGACGGTGTAAAAGCACTTGTTAAGTTCATGGAAGAATTTGCAAAGAACAACTAAATAAATGTGAATTTGATGGGCCCCAGCGACGGCGATAAGGGCAATGGAAAACCTCCCGCTCCACTCATTAAAGCGTTGAGTCAATATGGCGGGTCCCTCCTTCCCCTTATCGCCTGCGTCCCATCAAATTCACAATATTCATTAAAACCACATAAGTTTATTCTTCTGTGGCTGATATTTTAAAATTATAAATTAGGACAAGCTGCGAGGGGCCCACTCGCAGCTTGTCCAGGAGTTTAAAGATGTATAAGATTCAGACACTTGATAGAATTTCTGCTGTTGGATTGGATAACTTTCCACGCGGAGAATATGAAATTGCTTCGGAAATCATGAAGCCGGATGCAATCCTCGTTCGCTCACACGACATGCTCAGCATGGAACTTGACGAGAACGTAAAGGCTGTTGCCCGTGCAGGTGCAGGCGTAAACAACATTCCTTGCAAGGATCTTGCAGCAAAGGGTGTCGTAGTATTCAACACACCAGGAGCAAATGCAAACGCCGTTAAGGAACTTGTTATCCTCGGTCTCCTCATTGCAAGCCGCCCTGTAATCGCAGCAAACAAGTTCTGTAACGGACTTGCAGGAAAGGGTGCAGAAATCGCAACTCTCGCAGAAAAGGGAAAGAAAGACTACATCGGTAACGAACTTAAGGGAAAGACTCTTGGTGTTATCGGTCTTGGTGCAATCGGTGCACAGGTTGCAAATACAGCAATCGAACTTGGAATGAACGTTGTAGGTTACGACCCATTCCTTTCAATCGATGCTGCATGGAGCCTCAACCACATGGTAAAGCACGCAGAAACTCTCGACACAGTTCTTGCTAAGGCTGACTACCTTACATTCCATGTACCTGAGACACCAGACACAAAGGGATTCGTAAACGCAAACACAATCAAGAACATGAAGGACGGCGTTCGCCTCATCAACATTGCACGCGGTGGTCTTGTAAACAACGAAGATGTTCTCGCCGCAATTAACAGCGGAAAGGTAAGCTGCATGGTTACAGACTTTGCCGCAGAAGAACTTTTGAACAACGACAAGGTAATCTGTATGCCTCACCTTGGAGCATCTACTCCAGAAGCAGAAGACAACTGTGCTGTAATGGCAGTTAAAGAACTCCGCGACTTCCTTGAAACAGGCGCAATCAAGAACAGCGTAAACTATCCAAAGTGCAAGATGGATAACGCAATTCCAAAGAACGGAACACGCCTTTGCATCGCACACAAGAACGTTCCAAACATGATCGCCCAGTTCACATCAGTACTTGGTGAAGCAAAGCTCAACATCTCTGGTATGGTTGACCAGAACCGCGGTGACATTGCTTACTGTATGATCGACGTTGACGGAAAGGTTGAGGAAGCAACACTTGCTTCCCTTGGTTCAGCTGACGGCGTAATCAAGGTTAGACCAATCTACGCTTAATCAAAAGCAAGAAAAAAATAAAAGCCTTCCGCTATGGACACAACCACAACGGAAGGCTTTTTTTATTGCTTTCATATTCCGATATTTCAATCTTCTTTGGACTGATTCTTCTTTACGTAAGCGGCTGAATATTTTTTCCTGATCAAAAGAACACAGACCACAAGAAGAATTGGAAATCCGATTCCCGCAAGAACACCAGACTGAAGGTTGTCTCCGGCACGCTGTGAAATTGTTCCGACAATGGCAGGACCTGCGGCACCTCCCAAATCTCCGGCCAGGGCAAGCAAGGCAAACATGGCAGTTCCGCCTTTTGGAAGAATCTTTGATGAAATGCTGATGGAACCCGGCCACATGATTCCAACAGAAAACCCGCAGAAAGCACAGCCTGCAAGACCCAGGACAGGAATGCCGGCAAAGGCGGCAAGAAGATAGCAAAGAAGACACATGATTCCTGAAGCCGCCATGAAAGATGCAAGATTCACTTTCTCACCAAACTTTCCGTAAAGAACACGACTGATTCCCATGCACAAAGCAAACCCACACGGACCTGCAAGATCGCCGACAGTCTTTGAGACGTGAAGCGCAGATTCTGCAAAAGCCGAAGCCCACTGGGCCATTGAAAGTTCCGAAGAACCTGCACAGATCATGAGAATGATGAACAGCCAGAAAATCCTTGTCCTGAAAAGATTGGTGATGCTCATACTTTCACCTTCAGCGACAAGTTTTTCAATCGGACATGTTGCGAAATTATAGATGTTGTAAAGCGGAACAATAGACCAGATGAGAGCAAGAATTTTCCAGTTGTGGATTCCGAAGACCGCAAAGAAAAGTGTTGAACCAAGAATCACGCCAAGGGATCCCCAGCAATAAAAGGAATGAAGGAGACTCATGGTTCCTTCTTTGTTTTCAAAAGGACATGCCTCGATTATTGGACTTGCAAGAACTTCCGTAAGGCCGCTTCCGACGGCATAGATGATTACGGAAAAAATAATTCCGGCATAGGGAGACTGAAAAAGTTCCGGGAGAAAAGAAAGGCATGCAAGACCGGCGAAGGAACAGATCTGGGATGCCATGATGCATATTCTATACCCGATTCTGTCAACAATTTTTGCACAGAACAGATCCACCACAAGCTGTGTAAAAAAGAAGGTCGTTGAAATCAATGCGAGATTGGCGAAACTGATTCTGAAATCATTGTGGAAAGTGAGGAAAAGCAAGGGGGCAAAGTTGGCGCAGATTGCCTGAGTTATGAAACTCAGATAGCAGGCCAGCAAAGTCTTTCTGTATTTCTTTTTTGCGTTCATATCCATTTGTCTCCAGACGCTAATGCATGATATTATTGAAGTATAACAGAAAGAAAACTTATAAGGAAACATTATGGATACAATGATCATCATAGCTGCAATAGTTTTGCTTTGTCTTGGCGCCCTTGGAACCGTACTTCCGGTTTTGCCAGGACCACCTCTTGCCTGGGGAGCACTTCTTTGCGAATATTTTCTGCCCTCAAGTTCCATGTCGGTAACAACACTCATAGTGACTTTCATCGCCGCTGTAGTCGTTACGATTGTCGATTTTGCGTTTCCTGCCATTCAGACAAAGAAGTCAGGCGGAACTAAATACGGCACCCGAGGTTCTCTCATCGGTCTCATTGCTGGACTTTTCACGGGCCCCTGGGGAATCATCATCGGTCCATTTCTTGGAGCCTTCATTGGAGAACTGATCCACGATCCAAATGATGGCGGCAAGGCATTGCATTCAGCATGGGCATCTTTTCTGGGATTCATTTCCGGAACTCTCATAAAGATTGCCATCGTAGCAGTCTTTGCGGTTATTTTCATTTTGAAACTGAAATAAAACTGCCGGAACAATTTCCGATATTCCATCTGCAAAAAAAATCCCGCTCCAAAAAACTGAAGCGGGATTCATTTTTTTCCTGACTGCAACACAAGACCGCAGAAAGGAAAATCATTCAATCATTTCTGATTACTTTGCGCGGACAACAACCTTTGCAAGGTCAGGGCGCTTTACGAGGTCAGCCTTGAGTCCTTCTTCGCGAGCCTTATTTACATAGTCCTTGCTCTGGAAGCTGTATGTGAAGTTTGTATGAACATCGTATGTTCCCTTCATGAGGGCATAGGCATCTTCTGTCATTACAAGTTCTTCGTCTGTTGGAATTACGAAAATCTTTGTTGCGCTGTCATCAGCAGAAATGCATGTTTCAGCGTTTCCTGTAAATGACCACTGGTTCTTCTGCTCGTCAATCTTGATTCCGTAGTTTTCAAGTCCCTGTGTAGACTTAAGGCGGAATACTGGACCACGTTCACCAACACCGGCTGTGAATACGATTGCATCTACGCGGCCAAGTTCTGCCATGTAAGCACCGATATATTTCTTGATGCGGAGAGCTTCCATTTCGATACAGAGCTTTGCCTTTTCATCTCCGTCCTTTGCTGCCATTTCAACATCACGGCGGTCTGCAAACTTTCCTGTAACACCGAGACATCCAGACTTCTTGTTGAGTGCTGTGTCCATTTCGTCTGCTGACATTCCTGTCTTGCGCATGATGTAGAATGGAAGGGCTGGGTCAAGGTCACCAGAACGTGTACCCATTACGAGACCTTCAAGAGGTGTGATACCCATTGTTGTGTCGTAGCACTTTCCGTTCTTTACAGCACACATTGAAGCACCATTACCGATGTGGCAGATGATTACGTTTGTATCTTCTGGCTTCTTTCCAAGGAGAACTGAAGCACGCTTTGCTGTGTAGAGGAAGGATGTTCCGTGGAAACCGTACTTGCGTGCAGCGTACT
>CALELJ010000127.1 GCA_937902445.1 uncultured Treponema sp.
ATCTCCTCATTTCGATTTCATCATCTACGGAACGTTCACCATCCCGGGTGAATTCACGAAGTGTTTTTCCGCCGCAGAACGGACAGTATTTGAGCTTTGTGTATCCCATCTTGATGTGCTTCAATGTACGGTCTTCAAAGACTGCAGAAAAGCGTTTCCAGTAATCACTTGAATGGATGTCTTCATTGATCTTTTCCATCATGTCTTTACAGATTTTGAGGTTTCCGTCCTTGTAAAATCCGCATAAGCCTGTTTCTGATTCGACGAGTTTTTCTGTATTGAAGAACTCAGAGTCACGCATTACATAGACGAACATGTGTGGTTCTTCAGTTACTACGGCTCCCTTGCTGTAGCTGTACATTCCGCTTACAGTAAATTTTGCCTCATTGAAGGCAATGAAGGTTTCGTTCATGAATACCTGGCTGTCGCCTTTCATTTTGAGCGGGATGCCGAATTCACAGTCAGTGATTGTGATGTCTGAAATTCCTTTTGCTTCAAGGAATTTTTCAAGAAGCTTCTTTTTTTCAAAAGCATGAATATCTATTGCCATATGTGTATCTCCTGTATTACTTTCCGGAAAAGAAGGAGGCTGTCATGTATAAAGCCTCCTCCCTTCCTAAAGTGTTTATTCCTTTTCCTACACGCATAATCCCGTGTAACCAAGCACTGCCTGACTCGCTTCTTCAATCTGTGGAGCAGCCATTGCGACTTCAAAGCTCAAGTCTTTGAGGAAGTATGAACAGATGCTTGAAGCTGAAAGAAGAATCAAGGTTCCGATGACCCAAGGGGCAAATTTCTTGAGCATCTGGCCGCCGCCACCCTGCTGTCCTGCAAGGACAAGTCCGATTGCTTCTACGATGAGGGCAACAAGCAGAATTGCCTTAACCCATGGTGACTGGAAGAGTTCGAGGATCTTTTCAGCCCACGAATCGAGTTCAGAAATGGATTCCCCTGAGCTTGCAGCAAAGGTTGGAACTACACATAATGCAAAAACCGCTAATGCGGCAAAAAGACGTTTGAAAGAAACTGGCTTTGCTGGTTTCTTGATGTTGTTGTTAGACTTCATTTGGTTTCTCCTTCTATAAGTCTCAAAAATTTTCAATAAGTCAGTTCTGTTCGCCTTTTATTTATCTTTTATCTCACTTTGTTTTTATTCATTTTTGTTTCGGAACGGTTTCTACGATTTCATCTACTACAGGTCCCGTTGAAGTCGGCTTTAAGTGAACCAGAAGCTGGACACTCTGGCCGACATCCGGAAGCTCCCCGGGAATTACTTCACGAAGGAGGTCTTCGATACGGGAAATCATTGTCCTGCAGGAATCGGCATGGATTGTACTCGCGTTTCCGGTCAAGTATGGCCTGTATTCCAGGCCTTCAAAACTTCATTCGTTACGTCTCCGTAACGAAGCTCCCCGAATATAATCCTCGAGACATTACAACGTAATGCTATCCCGACCGCTTTAAGCGTATCTTTCCCTGCAGCCCATATGTTCACCTTCTCTCGGGCCTTGCACGATGTAGAACCTGTCGTCCGGCGTAAACTCCCTCATCTTGTCGATGATGGCATTGAGGAGGGTAGTCTTTCCGGATCCCGTTTCACCGCCGATGATGATATTGCTTCTCTTCTGGATGTGCTTTATCAAAAGGTCGTACTGATCCTGTGTCATCCGTCCCCTCTCCACGTAAGACTCCATTGTGAAGATTGACCCTGGCGGGCGTCTGATGAACAGCATCGGATTTTCCGTCGCTCTTGGAGGTAATATCCCCTCGATTCGGATTTTCCAGTTCGGCAATACCCCTTCGACGATGGGGTTGTCGGCGTCGATATTGACTCCTAATACCGCAGCCGAAGCATAAAGGATTCTTGTAATGGTGGCATCATCAAAATAGATTCCGGTGAACACCTTTCCCATTCCGATTCCTTCTACAATAAGTTCGCCCTTGTTTCCGATTGCGATGTCGGTTACCTTTTTGTCCTCGATGTAGGGGATGATCAGTTTCATATCATCTTCCAGGTTACGGAGTTGGAACCCTTCAAACGTGTTCATTATGTGTAACCTCCTTCCGCATCATCTTCCTGTGCGGCTTCTTTCTTGTAGATATCAAGTACCATGGCTTCAATCTTTCCGCCGTGGTTCTTTTTCAGTTCTTCCCCACAGTCAAACTCGAATTTTTCATATTCTGATTCGACTACATCGTCATCCACATACCTGTTCAAAGGCAGGTAGCGGATCATTTTCTTTGTCTGCTCCATCTGCATGACACAGAGCATCTGGATCATCCCTTCAAGACGGTTCATCCTCTGCTTCAGGTCGTTGATGGAAGCATATAAAAGTGTCTGTTCGTTTAAGTTCCTGTAAAGAAACTCCGTACAGGCCTTTCTCACAACAGGCGAGAAATCCTTCATCTTGAGTTCCCGCCTTTTCAGGTCCAGGTCCTCGTCCATCTGGCGCGAAAACCTGATCTTACGGATGACCGGAAGCTTGTCCTTTTCATCCTTGTCACATGGCCTCATTTTTCATAGCCTCCTTTCTTTCGTTCTGTTTTTCACTGAAAGGGTCAAAATCCGCAGGAATTACCTTTATGACGTTTGTCATCTGTACTTCCCTGATCGCTTTCTGAAGTGCATCTTCACTGTCGCGGGCTGCCTTTTTCCTGTTGCTCGGTAAGACTGCCATTCCTTTTCTGATTGCCTTCATGTCAGGGATTTTCAGGAAAGCCTTGTCACGGAATCTCGGATCCTCGTAATAAACAACCTTCTTTGCCTTGTATGGCGGCATTCCTTGGTTGAAGATGATTGCCCTTGAAAACTCTAACTTCATAAGCTCATCCGGGTTTATCAGGGAAGTTGAAGTTTCCTGGCTGGATCTTGATATGTTCGAAAATCCTACCTGGTATTTGCTTCCCGAACTTGAAATGTTGTCCAGAAGAACGCTTCTGTTTCCCATTGATTCTGAGAACGTCCTTGCGTCCTTAAGCGAACCCGGTGCAAAAAGGATTATTGTCTTGCAGTGGTCCAGGAACGGATGGTTTTCCCCGTATACGTCGATGATCTGGTTCAGTGCCTGGCAGACTATGAAGAAGGTAACCCCATAGCCCGCTAAAAT
>CALELJ010000128.1 GCA_937902445.1 uncultured Treponema sp.
AAAAAGTAAAATAAATAAAACTTGTTTTCTGCAGCGACAGATTCGTTCCGATTTACATCGGTGCCTTCAAAGGATCCGGTGACAGCAGGTGGATATACAATGCCGCTTCTGTTCTCATGAGGACTGGTGAATACAGGGCCGCCGCTGAACTTTATCCGCAGAAAATAACTACCTACAGGGAAAGCCTTTTCTGGGGCACTGTATTTTTTGATGCCGGACTTTATGCACAAAGTCTTTCTGCACTTGAAGCCAGTGACCGTCTTGCGGCGCTTGATGGAAAAGGAGATTTTTCAACCAGCATCTATGCCCAGATTCTCGCCCTTGAATCAGATTGCTGCTATGTCGAGGATGATGATGAACGCAGCGAGGAATTGAGGCAGAAACTGTGTTCCCTGGATGACGGCAGATATGCTACTCCTTTGACACTGATAAACACGGCCATGTATTCAAAACGCCATGATGATTTTGAAGGCCATTACGCTTACATGGAAGATCTTGTTGACCGTTTCCCTGAATACATACCAGGCATCTATGGATATGGACAGCTTGCCATTGATCAGCTTAAGAGACCTAAGGAAGATTTTTATTCCCTTCAGCTGAGAAAGGCCGGCCTCAGGACTTTGGAAATGGAAAAGCGCGACAGGATTCCTACGGTTACGGTGGAGGATGTCTATGGAAAGATCGACCTTATTGAAGGTTCCGGAAACATTCCAAAGCTTATTGTCCTGAAGGATATCCTCGACCACGAGAAGCACAAGGCTGACAAAACCCATAAATCGGAATCCGATGTCTGGAAAATTCTCGAGAACAGCGAATCGGAAAACAACTATCCTTCCGAGATAGTTCATTACGCGGTTTCTTATTTTGTGGAATCAAAGATGCCTAAGGAAGCCCAGGGAATTTTTGAAGGCTATATGCGCCGTAAATATGACTTTGACATTCTGAATGATCCTTCCGCACTGGAACTTTGGGAATGTGAGTACGCTGCCTGGTTTGCATGTACTGACGGTGATTTTGCAAGAGGTATTGAACTTTACCGCTTTATCGCTGACAGGTATGGACAGAGACTGCCGGCCCTCAACAGCTGGGCAAGCAACAGCAGCGTGGTGAATACCTTTGTCAATCTTGCGGTCATCTATGAAAGCACAGATTATCTTGCGGAAGCACTTGAGATGCTTACCATGGCTACTGCAAGGACGGAAGAGGGAAAGGAAAAATCTGAAATTTTGTTCCGCATGGCAGAACTGAGCTGGAATACCGGTGACAGTAGAAGCGCGGCCAGGTCCTTGAAATATGCCCTCTCTCTGGATGGCAACAACAACAAGGCAAGACTTCTTTTGAAGAAAATCAAGGCTGAAAAATAGCCCGGAAAATTTGACTTTAGTCAAAAAAATTTGTAAATTTGCATTATTAGCAGATAATAATCTGGAGGAAATAAATGAAAATCAAACCATTGGCAGACAGAGTTCTCGTAAAGCAGGCTGCGGCTGAAACAAAGACAGCTGGCGGACTTATTATCCCTGAAACAGCACAGGAAAAGACACAGCAGGCAGAAGTTGTAGCTGTAGGACCAGGAACAGAAAAGGAAAAAATCACTGTAAAACCTGGCGACAAGATTCTTTATGATAAGTACGCAGGAACAACAATCAAGATGGATGGAGAAGATTACCTCATCCTCAAGAACTGTGACATTATTGCCATCGTTGAATAGAAGAAACAGATAGGTGTGTCGTTTTGACACATTTTTACTTTAAATAAAGGCCGCCGTGTCAAAATGACACGGTGGTTGTTTTTTTTTACCGGTATTTTCCATAAAAAATGAAAAAAATTCCAATTTAGGTGCTGATTTTTCCATATGAGCGAAAATAATTTCTTTATGTGTTACTTGGCATGATTTATGCATATGTTTTAATGACAAATCTTGCCGGATGGCATGGAGGAAATTATGAAAAAGAGTTCAGTTTTGGATGATGTTGTCAGAATGCACCTTAATGAAGTAAAGAGATATCCTCTTCTTACTCCGGAACAGGAAGCCACAGCTGCCGAAAAGGCACTCAAGGGTGACAGAAAGGCCCGTGATCTCATTCTTACTTCCAACATGAGATTTGTCATCAAGGTTGCCGCCACTTACCGCAACCGTGGCCTTGATTTCGAGGATCTGATCAGTGAAGGATACATCGGACTTATGAAGGCTCTTGATCATTTCGATGTCTCAAAGGGCTATCATTTCATTTCCTATGCCGTATGGTGGATCAGGCAGAGCATCCTCAAGGCAATACTTGATACAGGACGCGCCATCCGTCTTCCGGTAAACAAGGAAACACAGCTTCGCGACATAAAGAAAACTCTCCATGATGTATCTTCTGAAGGAAGAAAGTCAGAAGAGGAAGAACTTGAGGAAGTTGCCTCGATTCTTGGCATGACAAAGTTCCATGTACGTGAAATGCTCAACATCTCACGTGAAATGAAAAGACTTGATACTCCGCTTTCATCTGACTCGGAGCTTACCCTTATGGATACTGTCGCCTCTGGTTTCAAGACTCCTGAGGAAAATGCTGTTGAGCAGTCAATGAAGGACGAGCTCAATGCGGAACTTCTTAAAATGGATTCAAAGTCAGCCCAGGTAATCGCAATGCGTTATGGACTTAATGGATATGGAGAAAGGACACTCAAGGAAGTAGGCGAGAGAATGAACCTTTCAAGAGAAAGAGTCCGCCAGATTGAGAAAAAGGCTTTGCTTGCCCTGCGTGAAAACAACGGAACTGATTCAGCTCTCCATGAATACATCACCGCTTGATTCTTTCAGATGGTTGAAAGCATCGTAGCGCGCAATTTTCAGCATCTCCTTGTCACGTGCAAGATCTGCGATGGCAAGTGACAGATAACCAGACTGTGAGGTTCCGGATATTTCTCCGGGACCTCTTAGTTTTAAATCCTGCTCTGCAATGTAAAATCCATCGTTGCTTTCATGAAGCGCCTTGAGCCTTGCCTTGCCTTCTTCCGTAATGTTTTTTCCGTAGATAAGAAAACAGTACGACTGAAGACTGGAACGGCCTACACGACCCCTGAGCTGGTGGAGTTCAGCAAGACCAAAACGGTCAGCGTGTTCAATGGCGATGCATGTTGCATTTCCAACATCGACACCAACTTCAACAACCGTTGTTGCTACAAGAATCTGTATTTTACCTTCCCTGAATTCTTCAAGGATTTTTTTCTGTTCATCTTCCGGAACTTTTCCATGGATGAGTGCGCATCTTGTTCCCGGGTAAACTTTTGTCGATAGGAACTCATACATCTCCTCAGCAGATTTGAGTGACCTGTCATCTCTTTCTTCATCTTCGCCGATTCTAGGATATACAAAGTATGCCTGATGCCCGGCGTTTATTTCTTTTCGCACGGCTTCATAGACATTTCTTTCATTTCCCATGACCGTAAGCAGTGTTTTCACTGGTTTTCTTCCTGCAGGCATGGATTTTATGATGCTGACATCAAGGTCGCCGAAAGCCGTCAGGGCAAGTGTCTGTGGAATCGGCGTTGCGCTCATCATCAGGACATCAGGTGTGTGTGCCCTTGAACCAAAAGTTACCCTTCCTTTGTCGATGATGCTTTCCCTCTGGGCGACACCAAACCGATGCTGCTCGTCTATTATCGCAAGCTGGAGTTTTTTGTACTGCACGTTGCGGCTGAACAGGGCATGGGTTCCGATTACAAGATCAATGGAACCGTCACGCAGGGCATTGACCAGATTTTCACGGCCCGCAGATTTAAGGTTGCCTGTAAGAAATGCGGTGTGGACATTCAGGGCATCCAGGAGTTTTGCCGCATTTTCTGCATGCTGCCGCGCAAGAAGTTCTGTTGGGGCAAGGACCGCACATTGTCCGCCGTAGTCCACAGTCCTGAGGACAGCAAAGAAGGATACAAGTGTTTTTCCGGAACCTACATCGCCCTGGAGAAGACGCTGCATGCTGAATGGAGGCCTTGATTTTTCTTTGCCGGAACCATCAATCTGGCCGTTCAGCATGGTGTTGAATTCACTCTGGCTTCTGTCTATGTCTGCATTGATGTCCATTATGGACTGCATCTGGTCTTCTGTAAGTTCAAATTCCAGACGCTGTGTCAGCTGTTTCTGCCTTGGGGAAAGCGTTGCCATGAAACGGCTTTTCAACTGCTCTCTGTGCTCTTTCTGTGAGTCGGGGGTCTCAAACAAAGGTGCGGCATTCTTTATTGCGGATGGATCGTCTGCAGCATTTTCAAAAACTGCGGTCTCTGGAAAATCAGGAAGACGTCCTCTGTGTGCCATGGCGCGCTGTGCCATTTTGTATTCAAACTGAAACAGTTCCTCGTAGATGAGTGTGCGTCTGGCTTCTTCCACCTGGGCCATGTTCTGTGGCATATGAATCTGCATCAGTGCTGAACTTTTGGAAAGCAGTTTTCTTTCCTCCAGAATGTGCCGGGGCAGTTCATCGGAAATGGATTTTCCATAGGTCTTTATTGCGGATGCGATGGTCTTTCTGTAGTTTTTCTGGGACAGGCCTTCCGTCAACGGATACACTGGATTAAGTGCGCTGTCTGGAACAGGAGTCCCAAGATAGTCATCGAGGTTTCCATCATATGAAAGGCGTTCTGCTTCGAATGTGGTTGACTGCAGTTCATTGTATTTGACTTCAAAATGTCCGGTCACGGAAATTATGGATCCAACGGGAAGTGATTTTTCAAGAAAGGCTCGGTTGAAGGCTACAAGGCTGGCGTCGGCAGTTCCGTCGGTAATCCCAAGCTTAAGGGTCTTCATGCGGCCATAGCCAAACCAGGAGTGGGATGTGACCTTGCATACAGTGTGGACTTTTGTTCCGTGTGAAAATTCTGCAAGGGAAATTTTTTTTGTCCTGTCGTCATAGTCACGGGGATAAACTGAAAGCAGATCAGCTACGGTAAAGATGTTGAGTTTTGCAAACTGCTTTGCCGTTGCAGGACCAACGCCTGCAAGGGATTCAACGGTTCCGTTCAGTTCTTTCAGAAGCATAGGCTATATCGGAAGGCTTGAAAGAATGTTGATGAGGATGTTCAGCAGAATGTTCAGGATGGCCTGGCATGCGACAAGTGAAATTATCGCGATGATGAGGGCTGCCTTGTATGTGAGTGTCTTTCCAAAGGAAAAAGTTCTTGCAATTCTGTAGACGAGGGAAGAAATCGAACTGTCGATCTGGTTCAGCATGAAACTGCTCTGGTTGTATGCGTTTCTGTTTACAAGAATCACGATGAGGCGGATGACAAACACGATGATGATGAATGTAATCAGCGATGAGATGATGGAGAATACAACCTGAACTGCAACGGCGAGAATCATTCCGACGGAAACGGTTCCGCCATTGGCAAGGGCATTTAAAAGTGAAGAAACCGCACCAAGTACGCAGAGTGCAAGGGCCGGTGAAAAATCAAAGCTGCCCATTCGAAGCCATCTGAAGCGACGGAACAGGTTCATGTATGGATCGCATATGCCTGCAAGAAATTCCGTAAAGCGTGAGTAGGACATGCTGGAAACCCATGTGAGGATTATCCTTATGAAACAAAGGAAGGAATACATTGAGACAAAGGCTGCTGCGATTCTGAAAAAACTGGTAATCATGCTTAAAATATACTCAATTTCATTCCATAAAACAAGTTGACAGATTTTAAGCAGCCTATACAAGAATTGCTCTGCAATTTTGTATGATGAGGTGTGCAGGACTGCTGAGCGGAGTCGAAGTATCCTGCAGATTTTTTTGCTGAATGCGGACCCTTCGACTGCGCTCAGGGATCCTTGGCGTTTTTAAGCAGCCTGTACAAGAATTGCCCCCGCAATTCTTGCGGCGAAAGTTACATCGCCGGAAGTAACTAGAAGACAAATGCTTTCGCAAGTCTATTTTTAAGCAGCCTATACAAGAATTGCTCTGCAATTCTTGCGGCGAAAGTTACACCGCTGGAAGTAAGTAGGGAACAAGTGCTTTCGCCGATTAGTTGGTCCACACATCAGTAACTTTCGGAGTATCCTTCAGTGACTGTATGAAATCGTCGCTGTGTGACACGTTCAGCTGGGCGTTGGCCTTTACTATGTAGTTTCTTCCGTTGATGTTGTCCAGATGAAAGTAAACAAGACAGTTGCCGTTCCCCTGTTCCCCAAAAATCAGGTCCTTGAGACCTGCGATTTCCTTTACCTTGTCAAAGCCGCTTTCAAGCTGGATGTGTACTTCCGAAATTGAACGCTGCTGAAGGCTGTTGATGTCCTCTATGGAATCAATCAGAAGGCTAGGGCTTTCTCTTGGTTCCGCCGGTGTACCCATGTCGACTTTTCCACGGAACGCATAAACACCCTCGTTTTGAATTTTGTCCTTCAGCTGTTCCCAGGTCTTTGGAAAGAAAGTCACGTCGATGGAACCTTTGAAGTCATCAAGTTTAGCAAAGGCCATTGGTGCACCTTTCTTTGTCATGATGGTACGGATGTTGCTTATCATGCCGACTGCAGTGTAGGTTGTCCCCGTGTTGCGAGCCCATCGGTTTCCACCGCTTGCCTCCTGTGCAGCCTTTTCTGCCAGTGCTACTTTTCCCGCACGCATGATGTTCTCGCTGTTTACAGTCGAACATTTTTCAATGACACTTCTCCATTCATCGAGAGGATGTCCTGAAACAAAGCATCCAATGAGTTCCTTTTCCATGTTGAGGAGGGCCATTTTTGGCATCTCTTCCACTTTTTCAAACTTGAAATCTGCGAATTCCTTTATACCTGCATCCTCAAAAAGACTTACCTGGCCGTAGGATGCTTCCGCAATTTTCTTTTCCTCGTAGGCAATGGCGGCTTCATAGTTTGCAAGAAGAGTTGCCCTGTTCTGGTCGAGTTTGTCAAAGCCGCCGGTCTGTATGAGGACTTCAATAGCCTTTTTGTTGACCAGCTGTTTCGGCGCGCGTTTTTCTCCGGTTTCTTCGTCAGTGCCCGAATCGCGAAGCTTGAGACAGCGGTCAAGAAAGTCGATGAAGCTGGTGAATGGACCGTTTTCCTTGCGTTCCCTGACGATGGCGGCGGCGGCTCCCGTACCCATGCCCTTGATTCCGCGTAGACCGAATACGATTCTTCCGTCTACTACGTCAAAGTTTATGTCGGAACGGTTTACATCAGGTGCATCAACAGGAACACCCATCTTGCGTGCTTCTTCTATATAGAAAGGAAGTCCGTCTGTTGTTGTGATTTCATTTGTAAGGTTTGCTGCCATGAATTCAGCAGGGTAGTGGCACTTGAGCCATCCCGTGCGGTAAGCAAGGACTGTGTAGGCTGCGGCATGTGACTTGTTGAAACCGTATCCTGCAAACGGAACCATGATTTCAAAAATGTCTTCCGCATGTTCCGTAGTGAATCCTTCTTTTAGAGCGCCTTCAACAAATTCCTTTTTCTTTCCCATGAGGACTTCTGGCTTCTTCTTACCCATGGCACGTCGCAGCATGTCGGCACCACCAAGGGAGAATCCGGCGATCTTCTGGGAAACCTGCATGACCTGTTCCTGGTAGACCATGATTCCGTAGGTTTCCTTGAGGATTCCTTCAAGACACGGGTCAGGATAGTTTATTTTGGCAGGGTCTTTTTTTCCTTCAACAAAGTTTGGGATGTATGCCATAGGTCCCGGTCGGTAAAGGGCGTTCATTGCGACAAGGTCATCAAGGCAGTTTGGCTGAAGGGCTTTCATCCATTTCTGCATTCCCGGAGATTCAAACTGGAAGATGGCGACGGTCTCACCGCGGGCAAACATCTCAAAGGTTTCCCTGTCGTCTTCAGGAATTTCTCTTGTGTTGATGGGCTTTGCACCTTCCGGAAGATGGCTGTTGATGATGTCCTCAGTATAGCGGATCAATGAAAGTGTCTTCAGACCAAGGTAGTCGAATTTGACAAGACCGCAAGGTTCTATGATGTCCATGGTGTACTGAACGGCGGTCTTCATTTTTCCGTCGGCATCGGTGATTGCAAAAACAGGTGCCCAGTCAGGAAGGGCTGTGAGTCCGATGACCATTCCCGAAGCATGGAGTCCAGTGTTTCTGATACAGCCTTCAAGTTTCATGGCAAGTTCAAAAAGTTTTGTGAATCTTGGGTCGTCCTTGTATGGAATCAGCTGTCCGCCGTCAGGCATTTTTTCCGTAGGCGGATTGAAGCAGTCCTTGAGTTTTGCTTTTGGGCTGTCAGGTACGCATTTTTTCAGCATGTTTACGTCTGAAAGGGGAATGTTCAGGATTCGGCCGACGTCTGCGATTACGTTCTTTGGTTTCAATGTACCGAAAGTGACAATGTGTCCAACCTGGCTTTCTCCGTAAAGGTCTCTCGTGTGCTGGATGATCTCCTGTCGAAAGTCGAAGTCCATGTCGATATCAAAGTCCGGCATGGAAACGCGTTCTGGATTGAGGAATCGTTCAAAAATCAATTTAAAGCGGAACGGGTCGATGTCCGTGATTCCCATGGAATATGCAACAAGGGAACCTGCTCCGGAACCACGTCCTGGTCCGATAGGAATGTAGTGCTTTGGCTTGTCGTGGATGTTGTCGTAAAGGGATTTAGACCAGTTGATGAATTCCCAGACGATAAGGAAGTAGCCGGAAAATCCCATGCCGAAAATGATGCCAAGTTCGTATTCGCACCTCATGCGGATTTCTTTTGTGATCTCAGGATAGCGCTTGCGGAGTCCCTCTTCGACAATATGGCGCATGTAGTCGTCCTGATTCTGGGTGTAGTCCTCGTGCTTCTGGAATTCCTTTGGAAGCTCAAAGCGGGGAAGGGTGCCCTTGAGTTCCGGCGTAGAATACTGATGGATCGTAAGGTCACACATGGATGCGATCTTAAGGGTATTGTCCATGGCTTCCTTGATGACGCCCTCATCGATTCCCGGGATTCCAGAAAGAACTTTTTCCATTTCTTTATCTGACTTGAGGTACCATTCAGGTCCACCCATTGGAGGAGTTTCGCTAAGAAGCTTTTTGTGTCCGATGGCGACAAGTGCGTTCTGTGCTTCGGCATCTTCTTTATTGGCATAGTGAATGTCGTTTGTAAGCACAAGTCCGATTCCAAGGTCACGGGCAAGCTTTACAAGTTTTGGCGCAACTTCAATCTGGTCCTCAAGGCCGTGGTTCTGGAGTTCTATATAGTAGTTTTCAGCTCCAAAAAGGTCCCGGTATTTTTTTGCAACTTCATAGGCTTCCTCATCACGTCCGTTCATCAGCAGCTGTGGAATTTCTCCCTGGATACAGGCGGAACAGCATATCAGGCCCTCGTGGTATTTTTCGAGAAGCTCAAAGTCGATGCGGGGTTTGAAATAGAAACCGTCAGTGAATGCTATTGATGAAAGCCAGCTCATGTTCTTGTAGCCGGTCTGGTTCTTGCATAGAAGTATCAGATGGAAGTATTTTCCGTGCTTTCCGTTTCTTCCGTATGGAATGAGATTCTGCTCTTTATGGCTTCCGTAGGCAACGTAGAATTCCTCACCGACAATAGGATTGATTCCGTTTACATGGCACAGCTTTTCAAAGTTCAGTGCACCGAACATGTTTCCATGGTCAGTAAGCGCAAGTGCCTTCATGTTCAGGGATTTTGCCTTTGCCACAAGGGTGTCGATTTTTGAACATCCATCCAGAAGGGAATAATCCGAGTGTACGTGAAGGTGAACAAATCTGCTTTCCGGAGTTCCTTCCGGGGCCGGGTCGAATACGTGATAGTCTGCCATGGGTATAATATAGAATGTTTTGGCAAAATATGCTATCTTGTATGAAATTACATTTTATTCAGAGGTTTATGACTATGGTATCACTTATTGTTGGCGTAGTTCTTATCGGTTTTTGTGTTTTCGCATGTCTTCCAAACGGACTTGCCTGGAGTTCCGATGTAATCAACTTTCTCAAGGGCTTTGCTCCTGCCTTCGCTGCTTTCTGCGGTCTCGTTTCGGTTTTCATCGGATTTGCAGACATTAAGGACAAGAAAGAAGCTAAAAAGGAAGAGCTTGCCGCAAAAAAGGCGGAAGAAAATAAATAACCATCATTCCATGAATTTCCTTAAATTCAATTGACGCATGATGTTTTTTTGTGGTATATTTTCGTACCCCGTAAAATAATGGCAACCGCTCATTGCCAATGTTCGAAGCTGGATGCAAAGTGGAGAACGAAACTTTTATTTGAAGGTAAATTAAATGAAAACTATTTTTGCAAAGAATGCTGAAGTAAAGAATGACTGGTATGTCATCGATGCAGCAGGAAAGACACTTGGTCGTGTAGCAGCAGTAGCAGCTTCTGTTCTTCGTGGAAAGAACAAGCCATCTTACACACCTAACTCAATTTGTGGTGATTTCGTTGTTATCATCAACGCAGACAAGATCCAGGTAACAGGAAACAAGCCAGAAGGAATGCTCTATCGCCACTATACTGGTTTCGTACGTGGTCTCCGTTCATACTCATTCAATGAACTTCTTGCAAAGCACCCAACAGAACCTCTTAGAAGAACAATCTGGGGAATGCTTCCACACAATCGTCTTGGCCGCAAGATCATCGGTAACTTGAAGATCTACGCAGGTGCTGAACACCCACATGCAGCACAGAACCCACAGCCACTTGAAGTGTAATAGGAGTCTATCATGGTAAAGAATCTTGCAATTGGAACAGGAAGAAGAAAGACAGCTGTTGCTCGCGTTTTCTTGCGCGATGGCTCAGGTAAGATCGTTGTAAACGGAAAGGATGTTAAGGAATACTTCGCTACAGAATCACAGGTTCGTGTTCTCAGCCAGCCACTCCTCGTAACATCTAACGCTAATAAGTTTGACATCCTCATCAACGTATTTGGTGGTGGTCTCAACGGACAGGCAGCTGCTTGTTTACATGGAATCTCTCGTGCATTAGTACAGATTGATGAAGATGCTCGTACAGCTCTTAAAGCTAACGGATACCTCACTCGCGATTCTCGTATGGTAGAACGCAAGAAGTACGGTCAGCGTGGTGCTCGCCGCAGATTCCAGTTCTCTAAGCGCTAAACTTATATCTACATACAGTTTCGAATGCTTATTCGAGAGATGGTGCAGACTTTGCACGGTGTATATGAAATTACTCCGGACGCAGGGTCTGCATTTTTTTTGCGCAAAGAATATCTTTCCCTTGTAGATCCTGAACGCATTTGTTCCGGGGCTCAATTCGACGATGAGGAGACGGCGGACATCCTCAATGCGGCCCTGGTCTACAGCGCAGAATTTGCCGCCATGACCTACCTTGCCCGTGCAGAACACTGCCGAGCAGCCTTAACCCAGAAACTTCTAAAAAAGCAGATTGACAGAAAAGCCATCGATCTTGCCCTGGATTATCTTGAAAGTGTACATTATCTTGATGACGAACGCTTTGCCGGCGCTTGGCTTAGAACCCGTTCCATCGATCATGCAGAAGGCAGGATACGCCTTGCCGCAGAACTTGCCAGCCGTGGCGTCGACCGAAATGCCGCAAAGAAAGCCCTGGATGAATTTTTTGATGAGCATGACCAGATGGAAATCTGCCGCCGTGCCTTAAAGAAAGTGCAGGTGTTGAAAAAAGATCC
>CALELJ010000129.1 GCA_937902445.1 uncultured Treponema sp.
CAATGTGGACACATCATTCCTTCAACATTAAATGTCTTTTCCATAATTTTACTCCTTGGATGATTATTTTTAGCCCTGAACAAATTCAATCTCAGGGCATTGGTTACAACACAGAAACTTGAAAGACTCATGCAGGCTGCGGCAATCATTGGATTCAATGCAAGACCGAATTTCCTGTAAAAAAGTCCGGCGGCAAGTGGAATACCCAGCACATTGTAGATGAAGGCCCAGAATAAATTCTGATGGATTATTCCAAGAGTCGAGCGGCTGAGTCTTATGGCATTGACCGCATCCATCACATTGTTTTTAACAAGTATCACACTTGCGGCATCAATGGCAACATCAGTTCCAGCACCGATAGCGATTCCCGTATCTGCGGAAGTGAGCGCTACGGCATCGTTGACACCGTCACCTGTCATCGCGGTTGACCCAAATTCTTTTTTAAGGCTCTCGACGATTTTTGATTTTTCATCCGGTTTGACGGCGGCAAAAATTTTTGAGATGCCGGCCTTCTTTCCGATTGCATTTGCGGTAATCTCATTGTCTCCCGTGATCATGGCAGTTCCAACACCGATCTTTTCCAATTCTCTGACAGCAAGGACAGCATCATCCTTAAGGGAATCAGAAACTGCAATGATGCCCATCACTTTTCCATCTGCGGAACACAGAAGCGGTGTTTTTCCTTCCGAAGCAAATCCATTGAGAAGTGACTGGATCTTTTCCTTTTCTTCCACACTGAATGAACTTATGGATCCAAGAACAAACTTTCCATTTCCGGCAAGAATTACTTTGCGGTCAACGGTTCCTTTTATTCCGGAACCAGGGATTTCCTCGTAATCCTCAACTTCAAAAAGATTGATGCCCGCGGCTTTTTCCATGACAGCCTTTGACAGCGGATGACTGCTTTTGCTTTCAAGGCTTGCGGCATAGGCAAGAAGTTCATCGACGGAACCGGAGAAATTCACAATATCAGTAACTTCCGGCACACCTTTCGTCAAAGTTCCAGTCTTGTCGAAACAGATCATTTTCGTGCGGCCGGCATTTTCAAGGGCGGCAGAATTTTTAAACAGGATTCCGTTTCTTGCTCCAACTCCACAACCTGCCATTATCGCCACAGGAGTTGCAAGACCAAGGGCACACGGACAGCTGATAACAAGAACTGCAACGGCACGAGAGATGGCAAAGGAAAATTCAGCACCAGACAGCAGCCACAGAACAAAAGTCAGAATGGAAATTGAAATCACGACAGGGACAAAGACTCCCGACACTTTGTCAGCAATGCGCTGGACCGGAGCTTTTCCGGAAGATGCCTCCATGACCATCTGGATGATTTTTGAAAAGCCTGTATCCTGCCCTACTTTTTCCGCACGGAATTTTACGAATCCCTGAGTACACAATGTGCTGGCATAGACTTTATCATCTTCGCTTTTTTCAACAGGAATGCTTTCACCAGTCAAAGAAGATTCATCAACTGAACAATGACCTTCGATTACAGTTCCGTCTGCAGGAATTTTTGAACCGGTTTTTACAATGACAACATCACCTGCAACAAGTTCTTCGGCCGGAACAACAGTCTCAATCCCATCGCGTTCAACAGTTGCCGTTGACGGAGCGAGTTTCATCAGGGATTTTATGGCACTGGTTGTCTTGCCTTTTGAGATGGACTCAAGAAGTTTTCCAACTGTGATCAAAGTGACAATCATTGCGGCGCCTTCAAAATAAAGGTTCTTGAGGCAAAGAGAAATCAAGACGGAATCATTTGCCGAAACCGCACCCGTAAGAACAAAAAGCACCACAGTCGAATACAGGAAGGATACGCCGGAACCAAGAGCCACAAGGCTGTCCATGTTTGGCGAAAGATTTTTTATTCCATTGATTCCGTTTATGAAAAATTTTTTATTGATGAGGAGAATGATCGAGGCAAGGATGAACTGGACAAAAGCAAAGGCACAGTAATTTCCCGTAAAGAAACCAGGAAGCGGAAGACCAAGCATGTGATGTCCCATGGAAAAATACATCAGAACAAGAAGAATGAAAACGGAGCTGAAAAGACGGCGTTTAAGCAACAGCGATTCCGGTTCCTTTTCAATCTCGCCTTCTTTTTCCGGACTTTCATGAGTTCCGCCTTGAACAGAAGCACCATAGCCTGCCTTTACAACAGCGGCGATGATCTCACCATCCGAAATCCGGCTTTCAACAGTCATTGTATTTGCAAGCAGATTCACGGAACAATTTTCGACACCTTCGAGTTTCGAAACGGCTTTTTCAATTCGCGCAGAACAGGCTGCACACGACATTCCGGTTATATTAAATTTCTGCATGGAATCTCCTAAAAGTTAGCAATAAGCAACTCCACAAATATAATACAATTCAAATTAAATTTCAAACAGCTTACTTTTTAGTTTTTGTCATTACTCTGCTGAATAAAATTCCTTCACCGCACGAACCATGTAACCTACATCATCAGTGCCGGCAGTTTCATAGGCGGAATGCATTGCCCACTGAGCAAGACCAATGTCCACGCACCTGAGGGAAACATGGGCATTGCTTAGATTTCCAAGGGTAGATCCACCTGCGATGTCTGAACGGTTTGTGTAGACCTGAACCGGCACTCCGGCTTTTTCACATACCGCGCGGAACATGGCGGAACTGATTCCGTCTGTGGTGTACTTCTGGGACGCATTGAATTTAATGACAGGGCCACCGTTGATTTTTGGTCTGTTGACAGGATCTGCGGAGGAACTGAAATTCGGATGCATGGCGTGGGCATTGTCGGCACTCAGCATGAAACTTTCCGCTATAGCCACATGATAGTCCTCATCACTTTTTCCACAGGCGGAACTAAGACGCTTCAATACATCTTCCATAAAAGTCGAGTCAGCCCCCTGCCTTGTAAGGCTTCCAACTTCCTCATTGTCAAAAACACAATAGACTTTCATGGCACTTTCATTTTCCGACTGAAGGAATCCCTGCAATGTTGTCCACGCGCATTCAAGGTCATCAAGCCTTGGGGATGCAATCATTTCATCATTTGCACCGGCAAAAGTTCCTGCATCCCGGCAGCAAAGGAAAATGTCGCTGCCCTTGATTTTTTCAGGATCTGCGCCCGCAGATTTTGCGATGACATCCATCAGCTTTTCATCCTTGCTGCATGAGAAAACCGGAAGCATGTCGTTCTGCACATTGTATTTAACGCCATCATTTACCTGGCGGTTCATATGTATTGCAAGACTTGGAATCATCAGCAGATTCCTGTCCACATAAAAAAGTTTTTCCTCGTAATCAAGGAGCGAATCTTTTTGAAGCAGCAGCCGGCCGGCGACAGAAAGAGGCCTGTCAAACCATGTTGAACAGATCATTCCGCCATATTTTTCAATGTTCAGCCTGACATAGGTCTGTTCAGAAACAATCTCAGGATTTTCCTTTACCTTGAAACCTGGAGAATCACTGTGGCTTGCGCATATGAGAAATCGGGAGAAATCTTTTCTCGGAACTGTAAAGGCAATTATGGAAGAACCGTTTCGTTTCACAAAATAGGATCCGCCCTTCGCAATGCTCCATTTTTCATTTTCGTGGAGTTCAACAAATCCTTTTTTACCGAGTATTTCCGCAATATTTGAAACTGCATGAAAGCAGCTTGGAGATTTTTCGATGAAGCCAAGCATTTCCCTGGCAAGTGCAATGTCTTTCATGCTTGAAATTATAACACAAAAAAAAGGGACTGTCCGAATCCTCGGCCAGTCCCAGAAAAGAGTAAGGAAAATATGCTACAATTTCACCTGAGTATATGCAAAAGGTCTTGCGCAGACTGTCCTGACGTTTTTACAGGAGGAAGCGCCGCCAAAGTCAGCCCACTTTTCAATGAAGACTTCTGCATTTCTTTCAAGCGAATCAAGTTCCAGAATGAATTCATGACTGCCCTTTCCATAGCGTTTGAGACCGATCGACCATGGATAGTCGTCGCCGGCATAGATGGCATCATCAATAAGTTTTCCATTTTCATACAACCGGGCACAGTTTGCGGTGTAGGAAACATCGATGAAAACATCATCAAGATCATTCCACTGGTCGATGTTGATTTTATACGAGGCAGTCTTTTCGTTATCACTTATTTTCTCAAATGTCACTGCAGGAGCTTTTTTTGCGCATCCTGTTTTTTCATAGACTGCAAATCCATTTTCATCAGCCTTTCTTTCAAAACCATCCGGCGTATTTTTCAGTTCCGGGAAAGCCTTGAATTCAATGTTTCCGTCTGTCTGGAAATTGAGTACTGTCTTTCCGCCGATGCATTCCTGATACATGACATTTTCCGTAATGAAAATATGCTGAACTCCATCCACAAAAACCTTATGGGCATTCTCGGCATCTTTTCTCGTCAAGGTCACGATATCTTCATTGCCTGTTGGATTTCCAACAAACTGGTAATAGACAGCATCTGCCCTGTCAGATGAAGCGACATTGCTTGCCCCAACAAAAGTTCCGCCTGCTGGACGGGCGTTGCTGTAGAACACAAAAGCCCTGCGAGCATTGTCCAAAATGCACAACGGTGTACAAAGTGAAGTCTCGATTTCGCTATCACCGCATTTCATGTTGAACGGAACAAAGAAAAAGTCACCGTCAAGAACATCGACGGCAGGAAATTTTACTCCATATTCACTTTTTTCAAGAACAACGTTTTTATGGTCTGCCATCTTGTTGCGTCTCTGGAAGCTGCTTGCAAATACCCATCCGCGTTTCTTTCCACACTTGCAGTCATAGGATCTCCAGCTTTCACGAAGGTCAGTGAAATTGGTTGCAGCAGTCGGATTGCTTTCAGGAAGGAAGGTATCAGTAGAAGCAAACTTTTCTCCAAAATCATGGACAAACATTGAATAGAGTTTTATCTCGCCGTAAGTTCCGTTTGGCATTCCGTACTGTCCGAGAGGTGCACGGAAGTCATAGTTCTTCACGCTCATATCGTTAAGGGAACCGGTCGCAATATTTTCTTCAAGTGTCGTCAACTTTCCTTCAGGATTCTGGCCACCGTGGTACATGTAGTAACCAAGAAGATTGCATCCACTTGCCATTTTAGCAAGACTCATTCCGCCTATATCCTTAGGCTGGGCAACAGGACGGCGCTTCAATGTGACCTGAAGTCCGCCACCGAGTTCCGCAGTAAGATATGGATATTTCGACATATCGAATGTAATCGTCTCTCCAATACCAAAATCACATCCGATGGCATGGTCGTTTCTTTCGTGGGTAAAGACATAGTTTCCGCTTGGCTCGATTTCAGTGATGCGCGGATCCCAAGGGGCCTCACAGTAGCCACCCATGACAGGAAGCATTCCGGCTGTAACCGCACCACCCCAACCTGTGGCCGTATAAAGAGGAACATCAAAACCAATTTCACGTGCCATTTTTTCAAGGCGCTTCATGTGTGCCTCACCTTCAGCACCGCTGAGTCCACCGCAGTGTCCGTATTCATTTTCAATCTGGACACCAATGATTGGTCCTCCATCATTTACAAAAAGACCTTTGACCTGTTCGTAAATCGCCTTGTACCATTTTTCAACTTCCACAAAATATTTTTCATCGTTTGTGGAACGGGCATCAGGGCATTTTGTAAGAAGCCAGTCAGGAAATCCACCGTGACGTACTTCTGCATGACTCCATGGTCCGATACGGATTATGAATGAAAGTCCACACTCCTTGATAGTTTCAACAAACTTGCGAAGGTTTCTCCAGCCTGTCCAGTCGAACTGATTTTCAATTTCTTCATGATGAATCCAGATGACATACGAAGAGACAATATCAACTCCGCCTTCCTTCATTTTAAGAAGGGCTTCCTTCCAGTCACAGTCAGGATAGCGCGAATAGTGAATCTCCCCCATCACAGGGAACCATCTCTTTCCATCCCTAAAAAGGCTTTTGCTGTCATATGAATATGTTGCCATAAACGCTCCTGTCTAACTTGTCTAAGTATAGTTTCAATGGGGACAGACCCCTACAACGGGGACAGACCCCTTTTTCACCTGAACTTCATAATAGCACACATGAAGCCCAAGTCAACACGTGTTGATATATCTGAAAAATGAAGCGCGCAATCATTTGCGCACTCCACGGTTCCGCCTTATTCCTTAACTGCAGCAGTAGACATGCTCATCATCATTGCTTTCTGGGTAAACAGGAAGAAGATGACAAACGGAACTGCGACAACCAGGGCACCGGCGGCAAAATTTGTGAACTCGTTTTTCTTGTCCGTAACAAAAGAGAACAGTCCAAGGGCAAGTGTCTGTTTTTCAGGACTGCGGAGAATCATCTTAGGGAAGATGAAGTCCATCCATGGTCCGGTGAAACTTGAAACTGCAAGGAAAGTAATGATTGGCCTTGTCACAGGAAGAATGATCGTGACAAAAGTTCTGAAGTGGCTTGCTCCGTCAATACGGGCTGCCTCGTCAAGATTCTTGCTGACAGTATCCATGTAGCTTTTTACCATCCATGTGTTGTAAGGAATGTTTCCAGAAACATAGATGAGGACAAGTCCCCAGAGAGTATCAAGTCCACCGATGCGCATGAGGATCACGTAGATGGCGATCATTCCAACAAAAGATGGGAAAATCTGAAGGACAAGAAGGCTCATCAAAAGTGTGTGCTTGAACATGAATCTGAACCGCGAGAAGACATAGGCGCTCAAAGACGAGATGATTACAGTAAGTGCTGTTGTCCAGATTGCGACAAAGAGAGTGTTCTTTAACCACATCCAGTAGTCTGTCTTTGTAAACAGATAGACGAAATGCTTGAGGGTGAATCCGTTTCCAAAAGTAATTTCCTGTCCGTTTGCAAGCATCATCTTATGACCATCGCCAAAAGGAATGATGCTGAGGTTTGCGATGCTGTTTCCAGGTGAGAACGCTGCAGAAACTACATAGATAAGTGGATAGAAAACCACAAGCGAAATTGCAACGAACAAAACATAAGAAAAAGTCATATTTAACGTGCGGACTGAATTCTGAATTTTCATACTTCACCTTCCTTGAAAGCTTTTGTGTTTCTGAACTGATAGATGGCAAACGGAGCAAGAACAACAAAGATGAGAACCGCAATTACAGAAGCGTAATTGTATTTCTGCAATGTAATTGTAAGCTTGTAGATCCATGTAACGAGGATATCAGTTCCGCCGGCCATGGTAGTTGTACTGTCTTTTACAACAGGATTTCCGCCAGTAAGGAAGAAGATGATTCCGAAGTTGTTGATGTTGTGGGTGAAGCTCATGATGATCAGAGGCATTGTCTGGTAGAGGACCAGAGGAAGCGTGATGCTCTTCAGAGTCTGGAAACTTGAGGCACCGTCGATCTTTGCGGCTTCGTACATGTCCTTTGAAATTGCCGTCATTGTTCCCATAGAAAGCATCATGAAGTATCCAAATCCAGCCCAAAGGTTTATTACGACACACATTATCTGTGCAAGGTTTGCGTTTCCAAGCCATGGAATTGTCTGGCCAGGAGACAGGATACCTATTGTCTGCAATGTTCTGTTTACGATTCCGAAAGTTCCGTTGAGCATATGTCTCCACAGAATCATTGTGATTACAGACGGAACTGCGTAAGGCAGAATGAAGATGAATCTGAACACGGAAGAAAATTTTACTCCGCTTTCAGAAAGATGTACTGCAACAAGAAGTCCACAGAAGTAGCATGTGAAAGTTGATGCGACTGCCCACACGAGAGTCCAGATTGCGATGCGGGCAAAGCCTTTGGACCAAGTTGTTCCGCCGAAAAGAAGATCCTTGAAGTTGTCAAAACCAACCCAGTCTACAGTATTTTTTGGAGTGATATGTTCCGGTGCGGAATAATTTGTAAATGCGACACAAACGCTGAACAAAAGCGGAACAACAACAAACACGAGAAGCATGATAACGCATGGAGCAAGACCTGCGATCGGGAAAGCGTTTCCACCAACTTCCGCAAGGGATGTTTTCTGTGTTACAAATCTTTTGGTGCGAACATATTCAACATATCCGCGCACGGCACTCTTTACGGAAATGAAATAGAGAATCGCAAAAACTGCAATCACGGCAAGTATAAGAATTCCGTCAATAAGCATGAACATGGAATTGTCACGAAGCTTAAGAGGAACATCCGGCTGTGGATCGCCAAGAGTGATGAGACCATAAATCTTTCTGCAGACGGCAGGAAGGTTTACAAGAAAAAGCAGTTCTATGGCGGCGAAGATTCCACCCTTTACATACTGCTTGAGATAAAGAAGGTGTGACAATCCCATGAAACAGCAGGCGGTTGTCTTCACTTTCTTAGATGAACTTCCGTCGGATTCTATCCGCATACTACACCTCACAAAAACTAGAAATAATATCCATATTCAAGTACACAATTCGATAAAACATTGCAGGTCCGAATGCGCACCTCTGGAAATTCAAGAAAAGCTGAAACTCCTCTTGAACGTCCAAAGCTGTGCAATGCAGCACAACCTTTTGACACGGAGAAATCGTGGCAGCCACGACTTCTCCATGTACAGATCATTTATTTAGAAATGATTGCAGAATCACAGGCATCAAGTTCCTTCTGAACGTCTGCACCGTCCCAGATGTTCTTTGATGTGTTGCCCATTGTTTCCCAGAACTTGCCCATTTCAGGAATTGATGGCATTGGGAATGCGTAGTCAAGCTGCTTGAGGAAGCCGCCGATGTATGGGCTTGATACTGGAGTATCGATTGATGGCATTGCACCTGTAAGGTCAAAGCGGAGCTGCTGCATTGAAGCAGTGATGATGAACTGGGCAAAATCAGCAGCCTCTGCAGGATGATCAGAGTATGCAGAAACGAACATTGCGCGAGTTCCAGAGAAAGAAGCTGCAGGCTTGTTGTCACCAGGAAGAGCTGGAATTGGTGCTACACCGAAGTTGAGACCTGCATCCTTGAAGTTCTTGATGTTCCAAGGTCCAGTGATGTGCATTGCTGCGTTTCCGCCCTGGAATGCTGCGTCACAGTTACCTGTATCAAGGTCAGCTGCTGGAACGTTGAGGGCTTCCTTGAGAGTCTGGAAGAACTTCATACCTTTAACTGAGTTTGCTGTTGCAAGGTAAGAAGAAGATGTATCTGTTCCTGAAGCACCAAAGAGGCGGTTTCCACCTGCTGTTGTAAAGAGGATTGTGTAGTATCCGTTACCAACATCCATTACGAATCCGCGTTTTCCAGGGTTCTTTGAGTTGAAGTCCTTTGTCCACTTTGCAAGGTCTTCCCATGTTTTAGGAACTTCATTTTCAGCAATAAGGTCCTTGTTGTAGAACAGAGCATATGTTTCTGCAGATACAGGATATCCGTACATCTTTCCGTTGTATGTAAGGGCTGATGAACATGCACCGAGAACTGACTTTGAAACTGCGTCTGGATTTACTGTTGGAAGAACGTGTCCACCGTTTACAAGTTCACCAAGCTTATCGTGAGGAGCAGCAAATACATCAGGTCCAACACCAGCTGGTCCGTCAAGAGCGATCTGACCTGCGGCGTCACCAAGTTCAACGTTGACATATCTGATTTCTACATTTGGATGTGTCTTTGTGTATGCTTCTCCAGCCTGCTTGATGAACTCATCAGGACCCTGAAGTGATTCCCATACTGTAAGAACAACTTTCTCTTCAGCCTTTGATGACTTTGCTGAAGCACCTTCCTTCTTGCTGCATCCTGCCAATGCGAGCAATCCTGCTGCAACAGCAGCAACTGCAAATACAACCTTCTTCATATAAAATCCTCCTAGATAATGAAGAATCAGACAACGGAAACTGATGGAGTTCCGTGCTGATAATGTTTACCGTTTTCTGGAACTTCAGGAACACAGCACCTGAAGTTTCTTATATCTCAATCCGACTAGCGGAATGATTCCCTTATCTTAAGCTCATATTTCACAGTGGTCTTGGAATCAACTTCCCTGCCCTCTATGAG
>CALELJ010000130.1 GCA_937902445.1 uncultured Treponema sp.
GGGCGTGGCCAAAAGTGTGACCAAGGTTGAGAAATGCCCTGTTTCCTTTTTCTTTAGGATCCTCGTGTACGATCTTTGCCTTTGCCTTTGAACATCCTGAAATGAGGCGGTCAAGAACATCATTGTCCCTTGAAAGAACCTTGTCTTTTTCATTGCGGAAAAGATCAAGCATTTCAGCATCAAAAAGGAAAGCTGTCTTGATTGCTTCTGCAAGGCCTGAAAGGTATTCCTTTTCCGAAAGTGTTTTAACAAACTGGCTGAATACATGGAGTTTTTTTGAAGGCCAGAAGGCTCCTATCATGTTCTTGTAGCTGCCAAAATCGCAGCCTGTTTTTCCGCCTACGGCAGCGTCTACATCGGCAAGCAATGTTGTTGAAACGAATTCACAGTCAACGCCACGCTTGAACATTGACGCTGCAAATCCGGTCATGTCGCAGATTACTCCTCCGCCAACGGCAACAAAAAGGCAGTTGCGGTTGAAGTTGCTGTTCAGTGCGGCCTTTACGATTTCAAGGACGCTTTCAATAGTCTTGAATTTTTCTCCAGGCCCAATGATGCACAATGTATCGTTTCCGTTTCTGTAGACCAGGGATGTTCCGTTTTTAGTGATGGAGTCAAAGGCTTTTTTTTCTGCATTGAAGTGGGCGATGAAATTCCCGTTGCAGTCAAGGGATGCGATTGTCGTGTCCGTAACAAAAAGGCGGTTCTGGCTGCTTTCTGATGAAAGGTAAAGCTGGAAGATGTCAGGAGTTCCGCTGTAAAAAGAAATTTCAGTATTGCCAAATCCTGAGTCCTTTGGATACTCAAGTGTAAATTTATCTTTAGGTGTAATCATGTCTGAAATAATAGTATTATTGTAAGAAATATTCAATTTAAATAAGAGTCAATCTTCTGCATAGTTATTTATAACATTCTTTTTTTTGATTTTTAATTTCCTTGCGATATAATAAAATTTATGCGTTTAGGAATGCCTGTAACCCACATGGAATATGAATATTCTCAAAAACTTCTCAATGGAGTCAAGAAATTCTCCAGGGATACGGGGCATGACTTTTTTGTTTTTTCTTCAAGGGAACCTGGTGCCATGGGATTTGCTTTTTCCTATCAGGAATGGGCTGTTTCCAAATTTTTCAATAAGGAAAATATAGAAGGCATTGTTT
>CALELJ010000131.1 GCA_937902445.1 uncultured Treponema sp.
CGATTTCTGTTCGGCCGCAAGTGGGGCAGGAGATGAATTTCACACCGCCGCGCCGCAGTCCTGCAGCCTTGAGAATGGCAATGCCGGTGCTGACAGTTTTTTTACGAGTTTCTTTATTTCGCCACGACGGTTTGACATGTATGTGATCTCTTCGCTTTCCGTGCGTTCGACACAGTTTTTTAATGTTGTTCCTGCGTGGGCCGCAATAAATTGTTCCGCCTGTTCCTTTGAAAGGTTTTTGGTGAATGACTGTTTTTCAGTAAAACTTTCCTGGATGTATGCGTTGGTTCCGCCTGCTGCAGGTGATGGATTTTTCCAGATGCGGATCTTTACATAGGCTTTCCCAAGTTTTTCTTCAACGTCTTTTGAAGGCTTTGAAAGTGTGGCGGAAATCAACATGATGGTATCTCCTAAAAACCTTATTGAAAATACAATAGTATTTTCATGATATTGCTTTAGTTTACGATATACTATTCTGATGTTTTTTGCTACAATGGCGCCTATGGTAAAGAAAATAGACATATTCGATTCAACACTTAGAGACGGTTCGCAGGGCGAAGGTATCAGCTTTTCAGTTCAGGACAAGATTCATATTGTAGAAGCTCTTGATGATCTCGGTGTTAATTATATTGAAGCCGGAAATCCTGGTTCCAATCCAAAGGATATGGAATTTTTCCAGAGGGCAAAGGAACTCAAGTTAAAGACAGCACGTCTTGTGGCATTCGGTTCAACACGCAGAAAGGATATTGCCTGTTCTGAGGATGCAAACCTTACAAGCCTTCTTTCAGCAGAAACAGAAGATGTCTGCATTTTTGGAAAGACCTGGGACTTTCAGGTAACGGACATCCTCCATGCAACTCTCGAAGAAAATCTTGAAATGATCCGCGATACCTGTGCATACCTTAAGGGAAAGGGGCGCAACGTAATGTTTGATGCGGAACATTTCTTTACAGGTTATGCCGCAAATAAGGACTATGCCCTTGCTTCCCTCAATGCCGCAGTGGAAGGCGGTGCTTCTGTTCTTTGTCTTTGCGAGACAAAGGGTGGTGCAATGCTCAGCGAATGTGCAGACGCCGTAAAGGCTGCCTATGAAAAATTTGGCGACAAGGTAAAGATCGGTATCCATACACACAACGACTCGGGACTTGCAGTTGCCAATTCTCTTGTTGCTGTTGAAAACGGTGCGACACATGTTCAGGGTGTTCTCCTTGGATTTGGCGAGCGCACAGGAAATGCAAACCTTTCAACAATCATTGCAAACCTTCAGCTTAAGATGGGCTACGAGTGTATTCCGGCTGACTGCATCGAAAAGTTGACACCAGTGTGCCACCGCATTGCAGAGATTGCGAACATTCCTCTTGAAGCCGGCATGCCTTATGTTGGCCAGAATGCTTTTGCCCACAAAGCCGGAATGCACATTGACGCAGTTCTTAAAAATCCATTTGCCTACGAACACATTACTCCGGAAACTGTCGGCAATGAACGCGTATTCCTCATGAGCGAGGTTGCGGGCCGCAGCATGATCATCGAAAAGATCAAGAAGTTTGATTCTTCAATCCAGAAGTCTGATCCTGTTGTTGCAGAAATCATCGCAAAGGTAAAGCAGCTTGAACATGAAGGCTACCAGTTTGAAGGTGCAGACGGCAGCTTTGAGCTTCTGGTGCGCAAGCTTATCGGCAAGTACCAGCCGTTCTTCAATTTGCATTACTACAAGGTAAGCGGTGAAAAGCCACTTGTTGAAGAAGGTCTCTATTCCTTTGCCCATCTTAAGGTTGATGTTGAAGGAAATACCCGTGTTGCAGCAGGTGAGGGAAAAGGTCAGATCAATGCCCTTGACGTTGCTCTTCGCCAGGCTCTTGAACCGTTCTATCCTGCAGTAAACAACATCCACCTTACAGACTATAAGGTTCGTGTTCTTGACGGAAAGAGTGCCACAGCCAGCCGTGTCCGCGTTTTGATTGAATCTACAGACGGAACTGACAGCTGGACTACGGTAGGTGTTAGCTGCGACTTGGTTGAAGCTTCATGGTTTGCCCTTGTTGATTCCTTTGAATACAAGCTCATCAAGGACCTTGAAAAAAGATTCAACAAGCTGATGTAGAATTTTACATACGGAACAATATGAGGGCTGTATTGCTTAGGCATGCAGCCTTTTATTTTTTCCACTTGCATAAATTTTTATACTTTAGTATTATTAAAGAAACTTAAGTATATATAAACCCTGAATAAACCGCATGATCTGCGCAATCTTCGGGCGTTTTTTAGGAGAAATACAAATGGAAAAGAAAATTGCACTTATTCCTGGTGACGGAATCGGTCCAGATGTTGTTGCAGAAGCAGTTAAGGTTCTCGACAAGGTAGCAGAAAAGTTTGGCCACAAATGGTCTTATGACACAGTTACAGCAGGTGGATGCTCAATCGACAAGTTCGGCAAGCCACTTATTCAGGAAGAACTTGACAAGTGTCTCAACAGCGATGCAGTTCTCCTTGGTGCAGTTGGTGGTCCAAAGTGGGACAACCTTGCTTCAGAACTCCGCCCAGAAAAGGCTCTCCTTGGACTCCGCGGCGGAATGAAGGTATTTGCAAACCTCCGCCCTGCAGTTATGTTCAAGCAGCTTAAGGATGCATGTCCACTTAAGGACGAAATCGTAGGCGACGGACTTGATATCCTTATCGTTCGCGAACTTATTTCCGGCATCTACTTTGGTGACCGCGGAACAGCAGCAGACGGAAAGAGCGCCTGGGATACTGAACGCTATACTTGGGAAGAAATCGAACGCATCGTTCGCATGGGCTTTGAATTTGCACAGAAGAGACAGAAGAGACTTTGCGTTGTAGATAAGGCAAACATCCTCAACTCATCACAGCTCTGGCGCAAGGTAACGGAAACAATCAAGGGTGACTATCCTGATGTAACACTTTCTTACCTCTACATCGACAACGCTTCAATGCAGATGGTACGCAATCCACGCCAGTTTGACGTTATTGCAACAAGCAACATGTTTGGTGATATCCTTTCTGACGAAGCTTCTCAGATCACAGGTTCAATCGGTATGCTGGCATCTGCTTCCCTTGGTGAATCAGGTCCTGGACTTTACGAACCAATCCACGGTTCTGCTCCAGACATTGCAGGAAAGGACCTTGCAAACCCATTGGCAACAATCCTTTCTGCCGCAATGCTCCTCCGCTACTCATTCGGTCTTGAAACAGAAGCAAAGGCTATCGAAGCAGCTGTAGAAAAAGTTCTTGATGAAGGATACCGCACAGGTGACATCGCAGGTTCTGAACTTGAAGCCGTAAAGGCAGCCGGTAAGCTCTGCGGAACAAAGAAGATGGGCGAATTGGTTGTAGAAAGACTGTAAACAATAATTCCTGCGAGGTTGCTGTGCAACCTCGGGGCCGCGAAGCGGTACGGCAGTTGGTTGTAGAAAGACTGTAAACAATTTCACGCCACCACTTTGTTCCGGCTTTAGCTGATTTAAAAATATTTTTCAACCTTATATCTGGCCATTCGATTGCATGTCGGGTGGCCATCTTTTATTAAAACATCATTATATTTTCATTGATTTCTGAAAATAATGGAATATAATTATAATGATATGGCAGATGAAAACGGCTTGAAATCCAGAAATCAAGTTAATTCTTCAGAACTGAATAATCTCGTAAGCAAGGTCCAGATTGGCGATGAACTTTATGGTTCTTCCGCAGACAATCAGTATAAAAGGGCCATTGTTTCTGATGCTATCCTCGTGTTTGAGTTCAATCTGTCAAAAAATCTTATCATTGGAAATCCAGTACAGCGTTTTGGAGAACGGATTGTTCATCTTAGACACGCTTTTGACCTTCCGGAAGAATGTTCATATACAAAATTTCTAGAATCCGTGTCATGGGATCTTTCTGATTCTGAACGTGAGAAATTCATGAGCAAAATGGATGCTTCCTACCTGATGGATTCATACATTACCGGAAAATATGAAGTCTGGTTTGATATCAACAAGCCTAATTTTGAAGGCGATTCTTTCTGGACCAGAAATACAGTAATTCTTACGCAGGATAGAAATTCTGATGATATCTTCGGTCTTGCGGTCGTAAAAAACATTACGACAAATTACAAGCAGGAAGAGGAAAAAGTATATCAGCTTGAGATTATCAATGCCCTTTCCATAGATTACACCAATGTCTTCATGGTCAACCTTATGACAAACAAAATCAGAATCGTAAGAATGAACGACATAGCCGGTGCTTTCTATAATGATGATTTTGGCGAGCAGTATTACGATGATGCCCTTGATTTCTATATTGATGTTTCGGTTTACGCTGATGACCGTGACATGATGAGAATGGCATTTTCTCGTGATAACATTCTCCGTCAGCTTATCAAGCGCGAAACTTTTTATGTAAATTTCCGTTCAAGCATAAACAACAAGCTTGCCTACATGAAGCTTAAGGTTGTCCGTATTGGAGATATCAAGGAAACTGGAAATTTCCTTCTTGCCTTCATGAACGTCGATGATGAAATCGAACATGAAATGAAGCAGAAGAAACTTTTGCAGGATACCCTCAATATGGCTGAAAGTGCAAGTCATGCCAAAACCATGTTCCTGTCAAACATGAGTCATGATATCCGCACGCCTATGAATGCAATCATTGGTTTTACAGATTTAAAAGGTGTAGGCCGTTCAGGTTTCCACTTTTTAA
>CALELJ010000132.1 GCA_937902445.1 uncultured Treponema sp.
AAAAGAAAGAAAAAAGGCCCTATGAGTTTAATGAGCTTTCAGATGTAGCCACCGGTTATAGAACCCATTCCATGCTCACAATTCCTCTTGTCATGACTAACGGAAAGGTTTTGGGTGTCCTTCAGATTATCAACGCCCAGGATAAGGACGGTAATGTCGTTCCGTTTGACAAAGAATCAGAATTCTATATTTCTCAGTTTGCCGCAAAGGTAGGCTCAATTTATGAATATGCGTACCTCACAAGGCAGAATATTGACCGACTTGTAAGAATGGCAGGTTTCAGGGATCCTAAGGAAACAGGATTCCATGTTGAACGGGTTTCTTCCTTCTCTGTAGAAATCTATGACCGCTATGCTACAAACAGGCATATTCCAGAAAATGAACGTGAAAGATTCCGTGATAACCTTCGCCTGGCTTCACGCTGCCATGATGTCGGCAAAGTTGCCGTTCCAGACAAAATTCTCAAGAAAGAAGGAATTCTTGATGATGATGAAAGGGACATCATGAAGGGGCATACCTGCGTTGGAGCCCAGATTTTCTCACCTATAGAAAACGATCTTGATAGAATGGCAAGGGATGTATGTCTTCATCACCATGACAGGTGGGACGGTGGAAACAGAGGCTATCCTGGAAATTTCAACTACATGGACTACATTCCAGCTACAAAGATGCCTCACGAGCTGGATCAAGCCCTTGTTGGCGAGGAAATTCCGCTTGCCGCCAGAATCGTTTCACTGGCTGATGTCTATGACGCCTTGAGGCACAAAAGATGCTATAAGGATGAATGGACTGTTGATGACACCTTTAAGGAAATTCTTTCCCAGCGAGGAAAACAGTTTGATCCGGATTTAGTTGATGCCTTCATGCAGATCAAGGACCGTCTTGAAGACATAAACAAGGCAATAAGTTGATAGGGCAGTGGTGAATTTATTTTCTTGATTTTGCCTTCTGTTCAAGAAGTCTATTGAATGCATCGGAGAATTCACCCATGCTCTTCATTCCTGCTGACTTGAACCCGGCTCCGTTTGATATTCCCAGACTTTTCATCTGAAGGCTGAGTTCCCTTTGTTCGAGAAGGTCGTCGATGTTTTCAGCCGTAAAAATCTTTCCCATGTCATTTAAAGCGGTAATGTTTTTTTCAATCAGTCTTTTTGCAAGAATCAGGTCTCTTGTCACTGCCATGTCACTTTCAGTTGAATTTTCGACGATATAATTGTCTGCGGAATCCTTTGTACTGTCGCATACAATCATTGTGAATGACACATTTTCTGTTGCTATGGGAATATTTCTGTTTGCAACGATTTTTACGTCTATGGAATTTCTTTTACATGATTTGAGGATGATTTTTCTAGCCTCTTTAGCGCAGTTGTCTCCATCAACAAATACTGTCATTCGTCAAGAACTCCGCTTATTTTTTCAATCATGCTCATTGTTATGCGTTCAGCTTTTTCTTCGTCTTCTGAACTGAGTTCGTTGGAAAGTTTTATTGATCTCTGTTTTTCTTTATATAGCTCGTCAACCAGAGTAATGCCCGCAAGAATACTTATTTTCAATGGGTCTGAAATTCCTGCGCTTTTCTTGATTGAGTCTGTGATTGCTTTGTAGTATGAGGAAAGTTTCAGAAGATATTCATCATCTTCCGATGCGTTTGCTGAAAATGAGGTTCCTAAAATGTCAAGCTGGATTTTTCCCACGGCAATACCGCCAGATTAGAAAATGTCAAATTGACCGTCAAGTGCAGATGGGGAAGGGGTATCGTCTTCTTCTTCCTCAGTGCTGAATGCATTCTGAAGTGCTGCCTGGTCTTCTGCGGAACTCTCGAAAACCTGAGGCTGTGAAACTGTTGTTGCGGCAGTTTCGAAATTTTCTGTGGTTTTTGTTTCCTGCTCGTAAACAAAAGGTTCTTCTGTCTGTGCAGGAGCATTTGAAGCCGGAACTTCAGGTTCAGAAACAGATGTTTCCGATGTTTCTACAGTGGAAGCATCTTCCTCTGCAGAAGACTGACCGTCTGGAGCGTTAAGAATTGAATCCTCAACTGAATCAAGACGGTCAATTGTCTTAAGTATGCTTTCCTCGATCCTGCTCTGTGCTGCTTCAAGAGTAGAAACCAACTCCGTTTTTTCAGAAACCGCTTTTGTAAGCTCTGCGCATTTGCTACGCAAAGCATCGTTTTCCGATTCAAGCTGTGAGATTCTGTCAGTCATTGAACTGATTTTTTCCACAGCGGATTCTACTTTTTCCTGCAGCAATAAAACCTGATCGAGTGTAATCATTTACTTATGCCTTTACTGCGTTCTTTGCTACTTCAACAACAGCCTTGAATGCAACTGGATCTTCGATAGCCATGTTGCTCAATGCCTTGCGGTTGAGTGTAACGCCAGCCTTTGTAAGACCGTCGATAAAGCGGCTGTAAGACATTCCTTCAGCGCGAACTGCAGCGTTGATACGTGCAATCCAAAGTGAGCGGTAGTCACGCTTCTTGAGTTTGCGTCCTGAATATGAATGGTCAAGTGCCTTTACAACAGCGTCTTTAGCTGCTTTGTAGTTTGATTTTCTGTCGCCCTTGAAACCCTTAGCAAGCTTCAAGATCTTGATACGGCGATTCTTTCTTTTTGATCCGTCAATAGCTCTCATTTCTTACTCCTAAAATCAACCGTATGGAAGAAGCTGCTTGCGAACTGATGCAGCTGAATCTTCTGAAAGAACGCCAGCGTGGCGAAGGTTCATCTTTCTCTTTGGTGATCTCTTTGTCAAAATATGACGAAGATTCATTTTCTTGTACTTTACTTTTCCAGTACCTGTCAAATGAAAGCGCTTTGCAGCAGCCTTCTTTGTTTTCATCTTAGGCATGATATTACCTCTTGTTTAGTCTTGCTGATCGTTGTCTTTTTCTGCGGCCTCAGCTTCCGCAGCAGCTTCCTTAGAAGCAGGTTTCTGTTTGGCTTTTGAAACTTTTGATCCCAATGTCATAGACATGAAACGGCCTTCCATAGCGGCTGGCTTTTCAATTGCATAGGAACCTTCCTCAAGCCTCTTTTCAACCTCTTTCAGGACGTCAAAACCGAGTTCAGTGTGGGCAAGTTCACGTCCGCGGAAACGGATTGTTACTTTTACCTTGCTGCCTTCGTTCAAGAATTCCTGAACATGCTTTGCTTTCGTGTCAAGGTCGCCTGAGCCGATCTTTGGCTGCATGCGAATTTCCTTAAGCTTAAGTACTTTCTGGTTCTTCTTGGAGTCACGGAGTTTTTTCTCCTGTTCGAACTTGTACTTTCCGAAATTCAGTATCTTACAAACCGGTGGATTTGCGTTTGGCGAAACTTCAACCAGGTCGAGATCCAGGTCTCTTGCCATTCTGAGTGCTTCGATAGTAGGAACGATGCCCTTCTGTTCACCTTGATCGTCAATTAATCTGACCTCACGAACGCGTATCTGTTCATTTACGCGCATACCTTTATTGTCTGCCAATTATCCTCCTAGAGTATAATAATACTCATAGCATGAACGATATATTATCAGAAATCAATTACTGTTGTCTAGTGAATTTTCATTTTTATAGGAAAATTTATAAATAAAATAGGCTAAAGGTGCTGCCAGTATGGCTATGATTATTGGTGTGATTCCGGCTGATTTTAGAAACCACAAGGAAACCGTGGCTGGCTGAACCATAAGGGTGATTATTGCTCCAAGAGCGGCTGCTATTGTTCCGCCTGTAATTTTTTTATCAATTGATGCTGCGGAAATTTTCAAGAATGCACCGAAAGCAAGGATCGTTTCGATTACCAGGATTGGATTTACGAAAAGCATGAAAAATGCCCTTTTTTCGCCCAGGGCAATTGTTGTGTATGGAGTGAATATTGCATAAAAAGATGCTAAAAGCGGAACTACAAGAGTCGCCTTGTTTTTAAGGCTGTTCTTTGAGAGAAAGACCAGGGATGCTGTAATC
>CALELJ010000133.1 GCA_937902445.1 uncultured Treponema sp.
CACGACAACCAGATCCACAATCTGGCGCTCTACCCCTGAACTACAGGCACCATATAATTGATGTGTAGAGATTATAGAAAATTGTTTCATTAGTCAATAGCAAAAAGAGAAAAAACGCGATTTTTAAAGTTCCGTCTTTAAAACCATTTCTTTCTTTATTTTTCCTAAACTTCTTTTTTCAGGTGCCGAAATTCATAGAGAATAACTCTTTTTGTTTTTTACGGAGACAACTATGGCAGACGATAAAGAAATGGAACTTATCAGTGTACTCAACGAGCAGGAAAGAATTCTTGATTCCATGCTTGATGAACAGAGCCGCATCCATGAATGTGTTGTAAAACGCAGCTGGGAAGGCCTTGAGCAGTATGTTATGGCCATCAATGAGCTTGGCGGTGAATTCTCCAGGGTGGACAATTTCCGTGACCGCATTGCCTCCGTTTCTGATGACATCTATTTCAAGCCAGAAGTAAAGGATGTTTTTCTCCGTGTAAAAAACAAGCTTTCAAAAAGCAAGATTGAAAATGATGCACTTGCAAAATATGTGAATGCCACCAAGGCTTTCATTTCCGAAGTCATGGATAACTGCATTTCACAGCAGAGAAATGACATTTATTCGTCTAACGGAACAATGAGAAAGAATTATGCCCAGAGCATAGTTATCAACAGATCGGTATAAGGTAAAAGAGGTATAAAGATGGCTAGTTCATTTGCAGGAATTGAAATCGGTAAAAGAAGTTTGATGGCCCATGAGACCCAGATCAATACTGCGGGTCATAATATTTCAAATGCTGATACGGAAGGATACAGCCGTCAGCGTGTAAACATCAGGTCTTTTGATCCTATTTACCGTCCAGATCTTGAACGTGCAATGGTACCAGGTCAGATCGGGCAGGGTACTGACGTTGAGAGCATCACCCGCATCCGTGATGAACTCCTTGAGTCGCGCATTGTTGAAGGAACAAACCTTGAGACTTACTGGGAGACCCGTGACAAGTATTATTCAATGATCGAGTCCATCTATAACGAACCTAACGATATTTCCGTCAGAACAAACATGGACAAGTACTGGTCTGCATGGCAGGAACTCTCAACCTATCCTGAAAGTGACGCCGCACGTCAGGCTGTTGTCGTACGTGGTCAGACGCTTGCAAATTCCATCCAGCAGCAGTACAAGGGGCTTCGTGGAATTGCTGATCAGGTTAATGGTGATATCGAGGCAACAGTAAAGCAGGTCAACGATCTTGCCCGTCAGATTGCCGCATGCAACAACGAGATTGTCCGTGTGGAAGGCATGGGTGACAATCCGAATGACCTTTATGACCGCCGTGATCTTCTTGTTGAAAAACTTTCGGGACTTATCAATGTGACAGTTACAGAAAGGGATCCTGATGAGTTCATGGTTCATACTGATGGTCAGGTTCTCATCCAGGGTGATCTTGCACGTCAGATTGCCACAGTCGGCCAGATTGACAACAATGGATATGGAAAACTGGTATGGACAGATACAAAGCTTGATGCAGAATTCCACGGCGGAACTCTCGGTGCTCTCGTAGAGCTTCGTGATAAAGATCTTCGTGGCGAAATGCAGACTTTGAATACAATGACATTGAACTTTGCTGATCTTGTAAACGATGTCCACCGCAACGGTATCGGCAAGAACAACACTACCGGAATTGATTTCTTTGTCCAGCATGATTTTGTTGAGAATGCCCACGGTAACTACGACAGCGATGGTGACGGAGTTGAAGATCATTCATATATTTTCCGCATTACAGGTACAAATAAATTGCGTCCACAGGAGCAGGTTGGACTTTCCGGAACAATGACAATCAATGGTGCCGGCGGAAACATTACTGTTGCCTATAATGCAACAGATACTGTTGAGGAAGTGATCAACAGAATCAATGACAGCAACGGTGAGGTTAAAGCCTATCTTGACCGCAACAATCGTCTCGTCCTCAAGGCTACTGCCGCAGCACAGATGGGAAATCCTGACTTTGCAATCCGCCATGTAGAAGACAGCGGTGCCTTCCTTGCAGGATATTCAGGTCTTCTTGGTGGAAGTGGTGCAGACAATGCCTTCGACTGGGAACGTGCTGATGCAGTTGATGTTCTTGCGGCAGCAGATTATTCAGTAAGTCCGATTCTTGATCCGGCAGCTTATGTTGCAGTGAACAGAATCATCGAAAATGATGTTTCAAGTGTTGCCGCAGGTTTTGCAAATTCAAAGGGATATGCTGAAGCAAGCGATGGCCGTGCAGCAGTTGAAATGGCCGCAATCAGAAATACAAAAGTCATGATCGGTTCTGAAAGAACTTTCGACGATTACTTTGCAGAACGCGTTACAAGCGTCGGTTTGAAAGGCGAACAGGCCCAGAACCAGCTTGCCACACAGAACAAGATAATGGGAGATCTCCGCGACCTTCGTGATTCAATCAGCGGTGTAAACATCGACGAGGAACTTGCCGACATAATCAAGTTCCAGCATGGATACAATGTGGCTGCCAAGTTCATTACTGTTCAGGATGAACTTCTTGATACTCTGATCAACAGACTTGGCGTTTAAAAGTTAATGGATAAATAAGAGGTAAGTAAGATGCATAGAATCAGTTCACAGTTCAACAATACAGATACACAGTACCAGCTCAGAAAGCAGGAAGTTCGTCAGGCTATTGCAAACCGTCAGATCGGTTCCCAGTCGAGAATCGGACAGCTCAGGGATGATCCTCTTGCGGCTGGCCATCTTGTACGCTACCAGTCATACCTTGGACGTGTGGAACAGTTTGAAAAGAACGCCCAGACTCTTGCCGACCAGTACAATGTACGTGAAGGCTACATCAACCAGAACCTTCAGATCATGCAGCGCGTCCGTGAACTTGCTGTCAATGGTGCAACCGGAACAAACACTACTGAAGACTTAAAGAACATGTCCGTTGAAGTAAATGAGCTTCTTAAGGAAATCATTCAGAACGCAAACGCAATTGGACCTGACGGAAATACTCTTTTCGCCGGAACACGCACAAAAGGTGTTGCCTTTGATGTAATCATGGGTAATATTCCTGGTTCAAATGAGGAACTCATTGAAAAGGTAACATACCAGGGAAACGTGGGTACAAACAGAATTGAAGTTGATGAGAATTCCTACCTTACTGTAGACAACAGCGGAAACAAAACTTTCTGGGCTGAACCACAGCAGCTTATGGGACAGCGTGACCTGAGCGCATGGCAGGCTCTTGAGGATTCGACAATCACTGTGGATGGAGTGGAAATCGCTGTAAAAAGCGGTGACAACATCTATGCTGTCGCTTCAAAAATCAATGACAGTGGAGTTGCTGTAAAGGCAACAATTGATCCGGTTACAAAGGGACTTAATCTTTCAACAACAGATTCACACCAGATCTGGCTTGAGGACAAGACAGGTTCCGCTTTGAGTGACATGGGAATGATCAAGGATTCTTCACAGTTCCCGCCATACAACATCGGTGAAAGCGTCAAGGTTTCAGGTGGATCACTTTTTGATGCAGTGATTTCCCTCCGTGATGCTATGATCAAGGGAGATCATGAGGCAATCGGCAGTCGTGTGCTTGGTGCTTTGGACAGCGGAATCAACAACCTGACAACACGCCTTGCAAAAAGCGGAAGTGACTATGAACGTGCCATGAACAATGTTCAGCGCAGTCAGACAACTGAAGTGAATGTAACACAGCTTGTAAGCCGTGAAGGTGACATTGATATCACAAAGGCTATCACTGACCTTAAGATGATGGAATATGTAAACCAGGCAACAATGAGCAATGCTGGAAAAATGTATTCAAGCACTCTTCTCAATTACATGAGATAGTGTTTTGTAAGTAATACAAATACATATTGAATGTGGGACGCAGGTGTAAAAGAAATTGGAGGGACCCGCCAAGAAATTATTTTAATTTTTTTTGAGTGAAGCGGGAGGAAACAATTTTTTTATACCGTCAGCGAGGGACCCGCATTCAATAAAAATTCATATTAATGTTTATAAAACAGGATAAAATCATGCAGGTAAAAACAAAGACAATGGGAACAGTTGAAATTGGAGAGGAGAGATTGATCTCCATTCCATCGGGATTGTTTGGCTTCGAGGAATATACGGATTTTGCACTTGTAGATTGTGAGTATGAACCATTGATCTGGCTTCAGTCCCTGCAGGATCCAAATCTTGCATTTTTATTGATTGATCCATTTCTCATCACTGACGAGTATGAGGCAGACATCGCAGACAGCGAACTGATGCGTATTGGAATCAAGGACCCTGCTGATGTAACTGTAATGACCATTGTTACAGTTCCCGGTGATGGAAGTCCTGTAACAGCAAATTTCCAGGGGCCGCTCATCATCAACAAGAAAAATCATCTTTGCATGCAGGCAATCCTGGACAGTTCAAGATGGACAACAAAGCACAACATCATTGAAGCTTTAAAACGGAAGGAGGCAAAATAATGCTTATCCTTTCAAGAAAAATCGACCAGAAAATCAGAATCGGAGATGACATTGTTTTAACGATCATTGACGTGAAAGGTGATCAGGTTAAAATCGGTGTGGAAGCTCCAGCTGATGTGAAAGTCTACAGACAGGAAGTGTTCAGCGCGATCCAGTCTGAGAACACGGCGGCAAACAATATTTCCGTCGATGCACTCAACAAAATCTTTAAATGAAAAAAAGCAGTTGACTTGTTAACAGGCCGACTGCTTTTCTTTTTCTTATCGACGGCTTACTGTTTCTGTTTGTTTTCCAAAACTATTTCAGCTTCTGATTTTCTTACGTAAAGCGGTCCGTCGTAATCCTGCATCGGCTGTACTTTGTCCGCAATCATTTTTTCTGCAATTTCAAAAAGGGATTCAGCACAATCTGATTGAGGATTAAAACTGTGCACGGAATAAAGGGGCGTAAGTTCAGCAGTCCTCTCTGTAAAGATTTTTGCACCTGGACCACATACAAGAACAGAAGTTTCCGCATCGATCTGCTTTAGAATTTCCTCAATTTCTTTGTCTTCTTCCTCACGAAGTTTTTCTCCGCGGAGATAGAAGCTGTAGAAAAATTCATCTTCCTTTGCTTCGATGACAGAAAGAACTGTCTCAATGGCATTTTTGTAAGGATGGGCATATGCATCAAGAGATGGAATTCCATATACCGGAGTTCCGTTGGAAAGATTCAAAGCCTTGAGGGCGCTCAATCCAAGCCTCAATCCGGTAAATGTTCCTGGGCCCAATGTGGTACATGTGTAGTCAAGGTCATCTGGTGTAAGTCCTGCTTCCTTCATGACAAAATCAATTGCCGGAAGAAGTTTTTCCGACTGCTTGATTCCAATATCATATGTGACTTTTACAATGTTTCTATCATTCTTTGCTGCCACCGTAAGTTTTGATACAGCGCAGTCAATTGCAAGTGCGTTCATTTTGCAGCCCCGTTGAATTCAATTTTATCGTTGTTCCAGTTCTTTATTTCGATTGTACGAGTTCCGTCTGCGGAAGGTGTGATTTTCATGAAGATTGTTTTTTTAGGCAGTTCTGACTGAACTTTTTCACTCCATTCAATGATGCAGACTCCGTTGCCGTAAAGCATTTCATCAACACCAAGATTTACAAAATCCTCAGCACCTTCAAGACGATAGACATCCATATGGTAGAGGGGCATTTTTGTTCCGTCGTATTCACTGATGAGACAGAAAGTAGGGCTAGTGATGTTGTCGGAAACTCCAAGAGACTGGGCGATTCCTTTTGAGATTGTTGTTTTTCCGGCTGCAAGGGTACCTGTCATTGCAAGGATGTCGCCGGATTTCAATAAGGAGCCGATGATTTTTCCAAGTTCAATGGTCTCTTCGGATGTAGAAGTATGAAATTCAAAATCCATGTCTGCATTATAGTTCAATGAACAACTTTATGGAATACAATGTCCTTGCAAAAAAAAAACTCCGTAATGCATTTGCAAAACGGAGTGAAAAAAATCATATTTCAATCATGTTTGTGGCAGAAGACCATCTCTTGCCATCACATCGATAAATTCCTTTAGTGACTTGTTCAGCGGAATTACAGGGTAGTCGATTTCCTTAGGCAACGGATCAAGGTCGACCGTACGGATTCCAAGCGGGTTCATTTCAACCGTAAAACTGATTGGAACGTCAACCACATTGGCAAGGAATTCAATCTTTGCCTGGGCCTTATAGTGGTGGATATAGTAGATGTAGCCGTCTTCTTTTGTTATTGAATGTAATTCCAATACCTTCATAGTTCAATTATAACCCATTATATCAAGAATAACCGTAAATTACGGAATAAATATCATTTTTTACATACTGTTCTATGTTTGTGAATTTTATGTGCAGAACGAATGTTTTTTTGTCCTGCATCACCTTTGTAGCCACAATTGACCCCTGTGCCTCGTATTTTCTTTCCATTCCAGGGATTGAGAATTCTATGTTGAGCATCTGGTTTTTCGTGATTGGAAGTCCGCAGAAAATTTTACATCCGGATGCGGAAATATCTTTCAAGACGCCGGGATATTTTTTCTGCTG
>CALELJ010000134.1 GCA_937902445.1 uncultured Treponema sp.
CCGAAAAACTTGTCCTTGACCTTATCGTTCCTGAAATAAGAAAAGTCCAGTCAGATACGGGACACAAGGATTACAAAACCATTCTGCAGGAATATTACCAGAAAAAACACGGCAGCTGTCCTTCCTATAAACTTGAAAGGACAACTGGTCCTGACCATGACAGGGTTTTCTATACTTCTGTAAAACTTGGCGACGTTAAATACGGACCTGCAATGGGAAAAAACAAGAAGTCTTCTGAGCAGGAAGTGGCAAAACTTGCCCTTGAAGCCCTGGGCATTGAAAAGAGATAAAATGAGTTCTTCTAGATCAAAGGATTTCACAAGCGGGCCTCTGTTAAGGCAGATCATAATATTTTCGCTTCCACTGATTGTAAGCGGTGTGCTTCAGCAACTGTTCAATTCCTGCGACATCGCCGTAGTGGGAAGGTTTGTCGGCCCGGAAGCTTTGGCGGCTGTTGGAAGCACCGCTCCATTGATAAACCTCATATTGAATGTTTTCATGGGACTTAGTGTGGGGGCCAATGTCCTCATCGCCACGCTTGAAGGCCGCAGAACATACAGTTCCATCGGAAGCGCAGTCCATACCATCGTGTTTCTTTCCTTTATCTGCGGAATTTTTCTTGCCGTTGTGGGAATCGTTCTTTCCGGACAGATTCTTTTATGGGTGGAGACACCTGTGGAGGTTTTGAGTTCAGCGGAAATATATCTTAAGATTTATTTTCTCGGTTTTCCATTCATTCTTCTATATAATTTTGGGTCGGCTGTCCTGAGGGGCAAGGGTGAATCATTCAAGCCGGCGGCCTTTTTGATCATAGCCGGAATCCTCAACGTTGTGATGAATCTTGTTTTTGTCATCTGTTTCGGACTGGGAGCTGCCGGCGTTGGCATAGCAACTACAGTGTCCAATGTGTTCAGCGCCTCATGCATCCTGATTTCCCTTATGAAGGAGAAGGAAACCTACAGGTTCAGCTTCAGGAAACTTGCGCTTGATAGACATCATTGCAGTGTCATTTTTAGAATAGGTATGCCAGCCGGAATTCAGGGCATCGTGTTCAGTCTGTCAAACCTTGTAATACAGGGGGCCTTGAACACTCTTGGTTCCAAGGTCATGGCCGGAAGTGCTTCTGCGGTAACTTTTGAAATTTTCGCATACTTCATTGTCTTGGCTTTTGTCCAGTGTGCGGTGACTTTTTCAAGCCAGAATTTTGGTGCCGGTAATCTTAAAAGATGCCGTCTTTCATATTGCTATTGCATGATGCTGAGTGTCTTCATGACCATGATCTGTTCCGCCTTGTTTACTTTCTTCAGATGGCCTCTGTCGGAAATATATTCCAAGGATCCGCAGTCGGTTCAGTTTTGCGCCCAGAGAATTCTCCGCGTGGAACTGGTTCAATTCCTTGTAAGTTCCTATGAGGTTACAGCCGGAGCTTTGAGAGGCCTTGGATGTTCCCTCATGCCGGCCCTGATCACCGTTGTCGGAACCTGCACTTTGAGGGTTCTGTGGATTGCGACTGTGTTCCAGAAGTTCCGTACCTATGAATCCATTCTTGCGGTCTATCCGGTTTCCTGGATTGTTACCGGAACTGCGATGATCGTGACATACATCCTGTACACGAGAAAGAAATTTAATAAAATTTAGCACTTCTATTTTTCTCCTTATTCATGATACAATTTGCCCGAATGTAAAAGTCATGTATAAGGAGAGAAGCTAAACGCAGATGCTTCGACTGCGCTCAGCAGTCCTGCGCGGCTTAGCAGTCCTGCGCGGCTTAGCAATTATGCGCGGCTTAGGATCCCTGAGCGGAGTCGAAGGGTCCTTTTCTAGGGTAGCTAAACGCAGGATGCTTCGACTGCGCTCAGCAGTCCTGCTTTCGCCAAGGGGCGCACCTTACTTTATCAGTCCAAGCAGCTTTGCATTCCAGACGGCCTGGTTTGCATTCTGTGAGTCCAGCTTTTTATAGATTTTCTTGATATGGTATCTGACCGTATTTACAGATATGAGAAAATACTTTGCGATGTCGTCATAACTTTTGCCCTGCTGCAGCAGGATCAGAAAATCCGTTTCCTGCTGGGAAAACCTTTTGCTGTTTTTGTAACGTGGCTTCAGGTACAGCGGATAATGAATCGCCATTTTACGGGTCGCCTTGATGACTTCTGTAAGGAAATCCGAATCTGCTGCTGTCTTTGAATATTCAATGAGGATCTCAAAGACGGCAAGTCCCTCGTCGGCCACAAGACGGATGTAGTTTCTGCGTCTTGCAATCTTCATCGCCCTGCCAAAGGACTCGAGTGCCAGCTCATTTTTTCCGCATGCCCACAGTGTCTCGCTTAAAAGCAGATCAAGCTCACACAGGTCCATATGGCGGTGTCCCTCTTCAAGGAGTGGACGGAGTTTTTCGATCAGGGAAATGGCGGCGCTGTGTTCTTCCTGAATGATATAGCAGCGGATCTTTACCATGTAGCGGTACAGATCAAGCATGTTGAAGTCTTTTATTTCATCCGGGGCATTTGACTTAAGCCATTCATATACGGCTTCGTAGTTTCCGCTGTAAATGGAAAATAAAGTTTCGGCCGCATCGATGTTGAAGGAAAATTCCGCTATTCCGACGCTGGAAACACTTTTCTTTATGACGTCTATATAGCTTGATGATTTTGATATCGTTCCGTTTACTTTGGCAATCCTGGCCTCGAGATACATGGCGGCAAACAGAAAACGTTCCTCATGGAAAGTGTTGAAAGATTTTATTGTCTTGGAAACAAGCATCTCCGAATCAATAAGTCTGTTTGTCTGATAGTAGTATTCCGCAAGGGAAAGGTTGTAGATCTGGTCCGTGCATTCGGAACCGTACAGAAACTGGATGTATTCCTTGAAGAGTTCCGGCTTTTTTTACCAGCAAAGGGCCAAGGCGTGAAAAGTCATTAAACCCGTTCATAAGATATGGACGGCCCGCGGTAAGGGTTGTGTTTCCGACAGTAGTGTTTTTTTCCTTCAGAAGAAATGTGACTTTCCTTATGAAGCCTTTATAGTCTATCCTTGGATTGACTATGGAAAGACCGGCCTTGAAAATACTGTCATCCGGCAGGCTCTCAATGATATTTTCAGCTTCCTGGAGATTTCCATCCATCATCAGGTTGAGGACGCGTCCACAAAGACACAGCGGATGTTCTGACAGATCTTCCTCGGTCAATGCATAATAATGATTTTTGTCTTTCCTCAGGTCGGAAAGAAAATATGATGAGGAAAATTTAAGCATCTGGTTACTGAGTTCTTTTGCTGTCATTGGATGGAATATAGCACATATAATTGAAAAAATACATCGCACGTGCGCAGGGGGCCTTGGCTTTTTAGCAATAGGACCCTTCGACTCCGCTCAGGGATCCTATGGCGTGGCAGGATTGCTGAGCGTAGTCGAAGCATCCTGCGGTTGCTTTTTTGGCGTGCGGACCCTTCGACAGGCTCAGGGATCCTATGGCGTGGCAGGATTGCTGAGCGTGTCCAGGATTGCTGAGCGTAGTCGAAGCATCCTGCGGTTGCTTTTTTGCGTGCGGACCCTTCGACTTCGCTCAGGGATCCTATGCCGCTCAGGGGGGCTATTAGAGGGGGGAAACTTTAAATATAACAGAAAATTATCATTAAAACTACATTCCTATGTGGTGATAAGAAGTGATTTAAATATTATTCTTTGTGCGAAATTCTTGAAAATTATGGGGTGTCCAGGCATATTGGACAGTTTCGTAAAACATTTAAATTTGGAGAGTATAATGAAAAGTTTGTTTAAGATACCTTCCATCTTTGGTCTTATTGTGGTTACGGCTTTACTATTTGGCTGCACCATGAATGAAGAAGTCTGCAAACATCCGGCTTCCAAAAAGTGGACTGTTGATGAGACTTACCATTGGCATATGGCGGCCTGCAATCACGAAGGGGAAATCAGCGGAAAGGCGGAACACGTTTTCAGCGACTGGATTCAGGAAAAAGCACCTACGGTTGATGAGACGGGCTTGAGCATAAGAGTCTGTTCCGTATGCCAATATTCGGAAAGCAAAACCATTCCACAGATTGGACACACCCATGAATTCTCCAGCGTATGGTATTATGATGACGTTGAACATTGGCGTCCTGCGGTTTGTGGACATGAAAATGAATGCTGTGATAAAGAAAATCATACTTTCGGGCAATGGACTGTAACCAGGAAGGCTACGGAACTGGAAGCCGGCTGCCGGGAGCGGCTGTGTTCCGTCTGCAACTATTCGCAGAAAGAAATAATACCAGTAGTGGGACATGACTTTTCGGACTGGAAGATCCTGAAGGAAGCCACTAAAACAGAAACGGGATCAAAGCAAAGAATCTGCATGGCCTGCAACTATGTTGAAAACGCAGAAATTCCTGTCCTTGGACATATCCACACCTATGCAGTCTGGACTTTTGAAAAAACTGCCGGTGTTGATGTTGAGGGATTGAAAAAATCAGTATGCACAGGCTGCGGTGAGGAAACGTCAGAAGTCATTCCAATGGTGCATTCTTTTGATGAATCAAACTATATGTTTGATGATACATACCACTGGTATGGCTCTACATGTGCACACAAGGAATTAAAAAAGAATTCAGCATATCATGTTTTATATACCACGAATACCGCAATAAGGTGCAGATACTGTGGTTATTACAAGGCTTCAGGCAGCGGAAATCAGGGAAATCAAAATGATGATCCTGATGGTGATGACTCTGGCGAAGGATCTGGCGAGGACAGCAATGCCTTTGTAAGCGTAAGGTTTAACTTTGATCTGACGGATATAAAATATGATGCTGTAATCAAAGAATGCAAAAGCATAAAAAACATCATCAGAATCACGGGTACAGGCTCCAGGGAAGGAGTAAGTGAGACACCTAAAATGACTTTCTCAGGTTCCATGCTTACAGCCCGTGTTTCTCTTGGGGTGGGCAAATACAAGCTGTCAATCCTCAGTTATGGAAGCGAGAAATTTGTAAAGGAATTTAATGCAGTAAAGTCAGATGATCTGCAGACAGTCGATTTTGGAAAGGCAGATTTTACGGAAATGGATCCAGGCCGCCTGTACATCTCAAGAGATGGAGTCTATAGAAGTGACTGCCTTACATTCAAGTCTGAAGATAGATTCAAAATTGAAATTCCAAATAAATTTTATGAGGGCAAGATATATTATTCTACGGACCCATGGGGAGATGACTTTAGCGAATATGTCTCTGGTGATATGGAGGCAAAGAAAACTGAGGATTCATATTATCTGCTTGTAAGGGGCAAGGGCAACGGAACAGGCTTGAATTCAAAGGTTGTGGTGCCAGATGCTTCTGATCCTGATTATGATTATTTTATAAACCGATATATAAATTTTACTCATTTTGAGCTTAAAGCTGATGAAGAACTCAGCTGTTATGGCAATATCATGACGTTGCTGGAATATGATGATCCTGGAACAGTGGTTTCTGACTATGGTTTTACACTTCTTTGTGGTGACTGGGGAGGTCGTTACGAGCCAATCAAATTGAATACAGCTCCGGAACTGCCTGCTGTAAAAGTTGGAAAATATGCTTACATGTGTATGTTTGGTTCAACTACCGTAAAAAACTCCCCAGTGTTGCCTGCTCTGGAACTGGATGAAGGATGCTATGCGGGGATGTTTGTCTCCGACAAATCTTTGATAGATGCTCCACGATTGAATGCAACCGTATTATATCCAAATTGTTACTCCCAGATGTTTAAGTATTGTGAAAAATTAATAACAAACGGCACAAATGGGGTTAAAATCTGTACTTTTACTGTAGACATGGTAAAGGGGGCAAGTGATTCATGGAGTGCGATACGTGGTATGCTTGAAGGAACGGATTGTCCACCAGGATTTTTAGATTCGTTTACTGGTGGTGACTTTTATTATGAGGTACAGGAATAGTTAAAAAAGGAATAGGGTTATGAAAAAGAAAATATTTTTGATTTCCGTAGTTTTTGCCGCTTTCATGTCTGCAGCCTGCAGGCACGAGTCAGAAGCAGTCATTGTGGATACAACTGCTCCGGCTTTAGTCACAGAATTAAAGGCTACAGCCGGTCCAGGAAAAATCACGATCACCTGGAAGAATCCTGGGGACAGGGATTTTTATGGAGCAAAAATCTATACGGGCCTTACGGAGAACGATGAGGTTGGTTACGATTCCGGCGTAATTGTGGGCCATGAAATTCAGCAGTATGAACTTACAGGGCTTAAGGATAACGGCATCTATACCTTCAAGGGCATACAGTACGCCAAGGCTGAAAGATTCATGCCTCCGCAGTATCCCGACACCTTCTCTGAACTGAAGATGTGCAAGCTTTACGGTCCCCAGGCCCCTCAGGGCGAGAACCTCAACTGGAGCGGGGACAACCAGAGGGATTACGTGTTCGGCAACCAGTTCGTGCTGGAACCCATGGACGAGAAGAACTGCCTCGTGCTGAACGTATGGACTCCCGGGATCAATGACGGGAAGAAACGCCCCGTATTCATCTGGATCCACGGCGGCGGATTTGTAACGGAATCG
>CALELJ010000135.1 GCA_937902445.1 uncultured Treponema sp.
ACCAGAGTCACTTCATCACAGCAATTCTGATTCCGGAGACACCTAAGTACAACTTCAACGAGCTCCACGACTATGCCCGCAGTTTCGGATTCACAATCTATCCGGGAAAGCTGGGAAACATCGACACATTCAGAATCGCAAACATGGGTGACATTCTTCCAGAGGAAATGGCAGAATTCACTGGTGTACTTGCTGACTACATGCACTCGATTGGTGTATGCTGATAAGCATGGACAGAATTCTAATTAACGGAAATTTTCTTTGCCGCAATCTTACGGGTATTGAACGCTTTGCCTTTGAAACTTGCAGACAGCTTGATCTTTTGCTTGATTCAAAGGCAGACGTATCAATTCTGATTCCAAAAAACGCAAGAACAGTTCCGCAGTACAAAAACATTAAACTCATTTATTCCCAGAAAGAAATTCATGGATTTCCTTTTTGGGATATGGGAACTTTTGCCAAAGCATGTAAAAAGACAAAATCCACAGGACTGAATTTTTCCAACACAGCTCCACTTGGAAAGCTTTGCGGATACTCCTTCATCCACGATGTATACGCAAAGGACCATCCAAAAGACTTCAAAACATTCAAGGACAATCTGGTAAAGCTTTACTGCAGGTTTTCATATTGGAATATTGCCCATAACGCAAAGAAAATTCTTACTGTATCTGAATTCAGCAGGGAAAGAATCAGGTATTGGTACAAAAAAGCGGAAAATAAAATTCATGTCATTCCCAACGGATGGGATCATTTTGAAACACTGGAAGAAGATCCGACGATATTTGACAAGTTCCCAAAACTGTCAAAAGGAAATTTCTATTTCACATTGGGTTCCCTAAGCAAACGGAAAAATCTCGTATGGATAGCAGAATATGCATCTAAACATCGGAATGAAATTTTCGCTGTCAGCGGAAAAGCCATCAGCGGTCTTGTCGCCCCAGAACTTGAGATTCTGCAAAAACTGGACAATGTAATTCTTCTTGGATATGTAAGTGACCAGCAGGTCAAATTCCTGATGAAAAACTGCAAGGCTTTTGTTCTCCCGTCATATTACGAGGGATTTGGAATTCCACCACTTGAGGCTCTCAGTGTTGGCGCAAAAATCATCGTATCAAAAAGTGCAAGTCTTCCTGAAATCTACGGAGAATGCGCCCACTATATCGATCCCTTCAACAGTGACACGGATCTTTCAAAACTTCTCCAATCTCCAGCAGAATCACCTGAAAAAGTCCTTGAAAGGTATACTTACAAAAATTCTGCAATTCTGTTAAAATCCGTTTTATGAAAGTTGCAATTGTACATGACTGGCTGGTGACCTATGGTGGTGCCGAACGTGTTGTAGAGCAGATGCTCAAAATGTATCCTGAGGCCGATATCTTTACCCTTGTTTATGATGAAAAAAAAATGGGAAAGATTTTTCCAAAGGAAAAGGTTCACACTTCTTTCGTCCAGAAAATTCCAAAGGCAACAAAACTTTATACTAAATTTCTTTCGCTCATGCCAAAGGCTTTCGAAAGTTTTGACCTTACATCCTATGACCTTGTAATTGCAAGTTCCTCCAGCTGTGCAAAAGGTGTAATCACATCTCCAAACACGGCTTTCGTCGCATATATCCACTCCCCTATGCGTTATGCATGGGATCTTTACTACGACTATTTCAAGCGCTCAGGAAAAATCACAAGATTCTTCATGAAGAGGCAGATGGGTGCCATCCGTCAGTGGGATTTTCTTTCAAGTCAGAGAATCAACGTACTTGTTGCAAATTCATCCTACATTAAAAAGCGCATAAAAAAATTCTGGAACAGAGACGCAAAGGTTATTTTTCCGCCTGTTGACACCGACAGACTTTCTCCCGGCAATATGGAGATAGAAGATTTCTATGTTGTGTTCAGCAGATTTGTAAGCTACAAAAGAGTTGACCTTGCCATCTCTGCATGCGGACAGCTTGGAAGAAAACTTGTTGTAATCGGAAGCGGAAGTCAGGAAGCGGAACTCAAGGCTCTTGCCTCGAAATACAGAAACGCGGAAATTAAATTCACCGGTAGAATAAGTGACGAGGAAGTTCAGACATATCTTCAAAAATGCCGTGGAATGATTTTTTCTGCAGAGGAAGATTTTGGAATCATTCCTGTTGAATGCCAGGCCTGCGGTCGTCCTGTAATCGCTTTTGGCAAGGGCGGAGCTCTTGAAACCGTCGTTGATGGAACCACCGGCATCTTCTTTGACCAGCAGACAGAGGAGTCCTTGAAGAATGCCATCCTCAGATTTGAGGATCTTGATAAAGCCGGAACTTTTAAAACCGATGTGATTGTCGGCCATGCGCAGAAATTCAGCAGTGAAAGATTCAGAAAGGAACTTCAGTCTGTAATCGACGAAACACTTGAAGAAGTAAGATAAGGAACCATCTCCATGAAAATTGCAGTAGACATGCGAATGAGCGGAAAAAGCGGCATCGGAACTTTCCTTGATGAAATTGTTCCCTACTTTAAAAACAGCGGCCACGAATTTTATTTTTCCAATCCGCAGGTAAAAACTTTTTCACTGAAGGAGATTTTTTGCTTTCCAAAGGATGAACTGGAAAAAATAAATTCCTGTGATGCCTATTTTACTCCATACTGCAATATTCCAGGCGGAATAAAAATTCCTGTTTTTTCAACAATCCACGATGTTGTTTTTCTTGACGTCAAAGGTCTTTCTTCCACAGCCGGAACAATGATACGCAAGTTTTTTTACAGACATTCAGTAAAAAAATCCAGGGCAATTTTTACAGTTTCCCAGTTCAGCAGAGAAAGAATTATAGAAAATTTAAATTGCAAAAAAGAAATCAAAGTCGTCCACAATGGAGTTCCGTCATATTTTGAAGGAATTAATCCATGCTCCGAAAAAGAAAACTACATAATCTATATCGGGAACATAAAAAAACATAAGGGACTGTCAATTCTTCTTGAAGCTTTTGAAAAAGTAGTCCAGACAGACAGCAGCCTGAAACTTATGATTGTAGGTTCCAACGAGAATTTCAGGTCCCAGGACAATTCTGTTTATTCTATGATAGAAAAAATAAATTCCACATGTCATGATTCCGTGGTTTTCACAGGATTTGTGGAGAATGAAAAACTCAAAGAGCTTCTGGCAAAAGCAAAAATGCTTGTTCAGCCTTCCCTATACGAAGGTTTTGGCATTCCTCCACTCCAGGCCCTCAAATGCGGAACAAACGCAGTGATATCGGATATTCCTGTATTCCGTGAAATCTATGGACAATTGCCGGTAGTTTTTTTCAAGTCTTCCGATTCCACGGACTTGTCAAAAAAAATACTCGAGACCCTCAATATGCCGTCACCAAAGGAGTTTTCAGACATCTACTCCTACGAAAAAACAGCAAGTGCCATCCTCGATTTTATTGAAGAAAAACTCTAGATACTTTTGTATGGTGATGAACAAAACATAAATGGACATGTTTTGTTTTTTTGAATATAATTTAAGTATGGCAAAAAATAGAGAAACTCCATTTGAACAGTCCATTAAATCTCAATACAAATCTACAAGTTCCTTTATCAGCGGTTGTGCACTGGCTTTATTCGATGCGTTTGCTTTCATGCTTTCAATCTGCATCGGTTTCTTCATTATAAATGCCATTGACCATTCATGGATAGATTTCAAGTCATTCATTAAATACTCAATTTTCATGCCGTTCATTTTTGCAGTTTTTTATGCTGCAGGACTATATCCTGGAATTCTTCTTGCCCCTGAGGATGAAGTAAAAAGATTTTCCATGTGTTCATTTTTCTCTCTTATGGGTGAAGCTTTTGCACTGATGACAATCAAGTCCACAAGGGACTTCATTCCGATTGCCGCTGCCCTTGTGATTGCATGGCCTATTGCAACCATTCTTTTGCCAATGGGACGTGAAGTTGCGCGCAGACTTTACAGCAGATGGAGCTGGTGGGGAGTTCCGGCAGTAATATACAGCAAGGGAAACCAGGGGCACGTCATAGCCGACCGTCTTTCTACAAGAAAATATCTTGGCTACAGACCTGTTCTTATAATCACAGATACTCCTTTCCATGATACTGAATACAACGGCATTCCAATCCGCGAACGAACACAGGATGTTGTTGATGCCATAAACAAATTGAAGCTCAAGGTTGCCATAATCTGTGGCTATGACAGAAGCATCGAAATTATCCAGACAAACTACAGATACATCATCAGAGTTCCAAAGAACCAGTTGAACACAACAATGTCACTGCACATGAAAGACTTTGGCGGTATTCTTGGATTCTCATCAACAAACTACCTTACAAAAGCGGGGGCAGTTTCAATCAAGCGTTTCATAGACATCCTTCTTTGTCTTGTCGCATCACCTGTAGTTCTGCCTCTGACTATCGTCATAGCGATAATCATCAAGGCAACATCACCAGGACCGGTTTTCTTTGGACACAAGCGTGTAGGAAGATGGCATAAGGAATTGAAATGCTGGAAGTTCCGTTCAATGTGCATTGACGCTGACGTCAAGCTTAAGGAAATTCTTGCCAATGACCCTGTACGTGCAGCTGAATGGGAAAAGGACAGAAAATTTACAGACGACCCCCGGGTTACAAAATTTGGTAAATTCCTCAGAAAGACAAGCCTTGATGAAATTCCTCAGCTCTGGAATGTTTTCTGTGGCCAAATGTCTCTTGTAGGTCCGCGCCCAGTTACAGAACCTGAACTTACAAAGTACAAGCAGTTTTCAGAATTTGTACTTTCCGTAAAACCTGGTCTCAGCGGCATGTGGCAGATTTCCGGAAGAAGTGATACAGGATATGAAGAAAGAATCAATCTTGATACATACTACATCCAGAACTGGTCCATATGGCTTGATCTGTGGATCATAATCAAGACTTTTGTCGTTGTTGTAAAAGGCAAAGGGGCCTATTAATTGCACCATAGAAAATCTCTTTTTCTTTCAATTACCCTGTCCATATTGTTTCCATTTTTTGCATCCGCAGAAAAATTCAGGATTGCTGAAATCACCCTGGAATCAAAAGGCAAAACAAGAAGTGAATTTCTCATCGAAAAAATCCCTCCTGTGAACAAGACAACTGTTTTTGAAGGCAAAGAAGAACTTGAATCCTATCTGTTGGAAATAAAACAGAATCTTGAAAACACAAGGCTTCTTGAGAATATTGAATTCATTTATGAAACAACTGACCTGGAAGATGGAATTTCACTTGTAAAGGCTAGATATTCGTTTTCTGATTCCACGTCCCTTCTGATACTTCCAAAGCCAAGCTATGATTCCAACAAAGGTGCGGAACTTGAGATTGCATTGAAAGACAACAACTTTCTTGGATTTACCAACACGCTTTCAAGCGGCCTTACCTTCAACTTTGGTGATGAAGATGAGCCTGACCGGTTTTCTAAATTTACTCCCGGATTTAAATTCGACTACGCACTCCCCTTCAGGATCGAAAAATCTAAAAACCAGTTTCTGACGTCCCTGGACTTTCATTGGTGTGTTGAAAAAACGCTGCCCTATTTTACCTATACGACAGGCGCAGTTTTTGGAATTCCATTCGGCAAATACAAACAGCATGAAATTGATTTTACATTCAAGCAGTCTGTCATCAGGGATACGGATTTCTGTAAATACAATGATGAATTTTATTTTGTTGAATATGGAGAGATTGCAGTTCCTTTTGCAATAGCGGATCTTGATCTTTCCACAAAGCTTTATTGCAAGCCTCTGATATCAGTCAATCACAACTGGGATAAAGACGGAATAAGCGAAGGGAACCTTGATTTAAGGCAGACACCGCTGCTAAAACCTGGTAATGAATTCTACGCACAGCGCATAGACTGGACCAACAGCAACTTCAGAAATGGATATTATTTTCTCGTCGGTACATATCTTGGACTTGATCTCCATGAAAAAAAACATGAGGATGTTTTAGTTCCGTCGGTGGAGGCATGCCTTAAGCTTTATAAAGCCTTTGAGCATGCAGCAGTAAACACCAGCATACAGATTCTTGCAAGCCGCAATTTCAGATATAACATTGGGAAGTTCATCAGAGGTGCCCTTGATAAGGCAGAATTTTCAGATGGAATATCTGTTGATGACAGGAACTATGCTTTTGTAACACCGTCTGCATTTATTTTGAATCTTGATTTTCCATTCCATATCATTTCCACTGACTGGGTAAATTTTTTCAATCAAGCCGGGAAAAAACATGAAAAGCTGCTTGCAATAATGAATTTTGAAATGCAACTTGGTCCATTCATAGACGTTGCCCTCATTGACAACCGAGGAACAGACAATAAGTTCAGCCTGAAGGAAGGCATATATACATCGGGATTTGAGGTGCTTGTATATCCATCAAAATGGAAAAGCTTTGTAATCAGAGGAAGCCTTGGATTTGACCTTTCAAAGAAATTTCTTGATGGAAACTATGGATTTGACAGTTCCTGGAGAAATGGAAAAGACTGGGAATGTTACATTGGACTTGGCCTGCATTTCTAGGCAAGACGAATCATTCCCATTAAAATCAATCGCTTACTGTGCTTGTGATTATTA
>CALELJ010000136.1 GCA_937902445.1 uncultured Treponema sp.
TTCTGGTCTTCTGTAGATTGAGTATGAACCAGCATCCTTTACTGGATTAACCTTGATGAAGTTAACACCAGAAGCGTCTGTTCCAACATATACTTCAGGTGAAGAGATTGTATCATTAGCGTTGTATGTGTTGTCACCACATGATACAAGACCAAATGCGAGTGCTACTGCAGGCACAAAAAACAATTTCTTTGAAAGTTTCATTAATCTTTCTCCTAGGCATAGAGCCATTTTATTTTGCCTACCTGACCGGGAGCATTTTTCCTACAGACGTAAGACCAATACTCCCGGTGTGAGTTCAAGTAGTTCTTAGCCACAGAATAACATTAAATGTATTGTATGGCAAGTATTTTTATTAAAAATCTCTAATTTTTCTCTAATGTTTCTTATTTATAACCAGTTATAAAATTCATCTATAACGAAGTCGAAGGACCCTGTGCTGGTTTAAAGAATGGACGGTTCGACAAGCTCACCGGTCCTGGGTTTATCGAAGTGCACCGATCCTGGGTTTGTTTAGAAATGCGGCATGCTTCGACTGCGCTCAGCAAGCCTGTGCTGACCAGGATCCCTGAGCCTGTCGAAGGGTCCGGCGCTGGTCTACGCAATCGACGGTTCGACAAGCTCACCGGTCCTGGGTTTTTCGAAGTGCACCGGTCCTGGGTTTGTTTAGCAATGCAGGCATGCTTCGACTGCGCTCAGCAAGCCTGCGGACTGTGATGCTCAGCTTGCCTGTGGACTGTGACGCTAAGCTTGCCGGAATGACAGGTGCATCATTCTATGTTAAAATCTAAAGAATGAGCAGACTAACAAAAAAATCACCGGCCGCCGATCATGCGGATGCATTTCCTGTTGCCAATGGCAGACTGGGTGCAAAGGTTTTTGGAAATCCGGGACATGAAATATTAAGGCTGTGCGAGGAATCCCAGTGGTCTGGTGCATTCCACGACAGGAACAATCCACACAGCAGGGAAGCCCTCAAGGACATAAGGACACTTGTAGGCCAGGGCCGTTTTGGAGAAGCCCAGGAGCAGGTCTTCGAATGCCTGAGCGCAACGCCCGCAGACCAGACATTCTACTGTCCTTCCGGCGAAGTCCACATTGATTTTTATGACGGAGAACACAAATCCCTTTATGAGGTTGCAGGCGGAAAAAGAAACTGCTTTGATGGATGCGATTCATACAAAAGGGAAATTGATTTTGAGACCGGCATAGTTTCCTCTGAATTTTCCATCGAATCATCCGTAAGCGGTGAAAAGGATTTTTCAAGAAGTTCTCCGGACAGCTCCATCACCTACACGAGGGAATGTTTTGCAAGCGGAAGCGGAAATGTGATCGTCTACCACATTTCATCGAGCGTTCCGAAAAGCATCTACCTCCGTGCAAACATCGAAAAGAAAGGATGCGCAAAAAAATACAGCCTTACCAATGACACGGTTTCTGTCCTGGATGTAAACAGTTTTCCGTCATGCATAATGATGACCGCGATTTCTTCCGGCGGAACAGTAAGCGTAAAAGGTGAGCACATTGTGGTTGAAAAATCCGATGACGTTACCCTTTACATCGATGTGGAGACCGGATACAGACGGAGCCATTTCAGGGGCAAGATGGGAGACGTCCACAAAAAACCGCTTGCAGCAGCCTCAAGATGCGCCGACCTTGCGCTCAAAAGAATCTGCTTCGCCTCAGGCACATCCTATGAAAACCTGAAGGCCGACTACATTTCCGAATATTCGTCGTGGAACAACCAGGCTCTTCTTACAGTAAACGGAAACGAAAACCTTGACTGGGATTATGCCAAGTACAGGCTTATCTGCGACCTTGGACCAAAATCGACGCTTCCAAAAGTTGCATGCGGACTCTGGTCTGAAAAGGGCGGAGAAAAATTCAGTCTGCGTGGAAACGGAATGTACAGGTCCGCTTCCGGAATGCTTGGACTTGCCGAGCTCAACAGGCCTCTCTTTAAATTCTCAAAGAGACTTTTCAGGCACGGAAAATCCACTGCGGAAAAAATGTACGGAGTGGAAGGTTTTGTCTGCCATGGTTCCACCGACATCTGGGGAGATTCTGCTCCAGACGGAACTGACTTGAGTACTTCGTATTCTCCTCTCGGTGCCCTTGCTTTTGCCCGGTCACTGATCGAATACTATGAATACACCATGGACGCAAAGATCCTCAGAAAAAATTTCAAGATCCTCAAAAGCGCCTGCGTGTTCTTCCTCAACATACTGCTTCCGGCTGATGAGAAAAAACATCTTGTCCTGTCGCCTTCCTTTGCAAAGGAATGGAAAGATTCAGAAGGCAGAACTTATTACATCAGTGAAAAATCAATTGAAGATTCCATTGCAATAAAGGAACTTTTCCTTCTTACGTCAAAGGCCCTCCACTATCTTGGAAAATCAAACTCGGACGCCTTTACCCTGACACTTTCACATGCCATCGCAAAACTTGACGCACCTGATTCCGGATGGACATCAGTTGAGGGAAAGGATACGGATAATTTTGACCGGTGGCTCTGTTCCGTGAGGGACTCCATCCTTAAGTGCCGTATGGTCGATGGCAGTGTGGAAATTTCTTTGCTTGAATCAGTTCCGGCTGAATGGAAAAACGGAAAGCTTGAAAATATGCAGCTCATGGGAAATATCCGCTGCGACATTGAATGGAAGGACGGCAAGCTTGAGAAGGCTCTAGTCCACACTGAACGCGGAACCAGATTCTGCAAAAACGTAAACGTAATCTACAAGGGAAGAAAATATCCGGCCCAGATTTCCGAGGACGGAACCCACGATCTTAAAAATGTCCTTCCGTCGACTGTGGAATGATGAAAAGTATTTAGGACCCTTCGACTTCGCTCAGGGGTCCTAAGCTGGTTTAGCAGTGCGGCATGTGCTTCGACTCCGCTCAGCAAGCCTATGTCGCTCAGCAAGCCTGGGCTGCCCAGGATCCCTGAGCCTAAGCTGACGAGGATCCCTGAGCCTAAGCTGACGAGGATCCCTGAGCCTGTCGAAGGGTCCGGCGCTGGTCTACGCAATCGACGGTTCG
>CALELJ010000137.1 GCA_937902445.1 uncultured Treponema sp.
TACGAGCGTCTGGTTTACACCCAGAATGTCGGGAGTTCGATCCTCTCACCGCCCATAGTTACGGGACATAGCGCAGCTGGTAGCGCATCTGGTTTGGGACCAGAGGGTCGCAGGTTCGAATCCTGTTGTCCCGATAAAGTACAAAAGCTTCTGAAGAAATTTAGAAGCTTTTTTTGTTTTAAATCAGTTTTGGAAGATTTATGTGGTCGGGACAACAGGATTCGAAGTGAATGAGCGCCAAGGCGGCCATAGCAGGTGCGTATGGCTGACTTGGAAAAGGGCGCAAGGACGCGCCCGACAGCGAATGAACCGGCCCGGAGAGAGCAGACGAGCAGCGGAAGCCTTATTCTTTAGGGGTCGTTTAATTATTAAACTTCCGCAGCAAGTTTGCTTCAGCAAACTTGTTCAACTGGATAGTGGATGTAGGGCGAATCCAGAAAAGTTTGCGGCTGAGGGCAAGCAATTTAAGCAGGCACATCCGTACGCACCTGCTACGGATGTGTGTCCCGATAAAGTACAAAAGCTTCTGGAGTAATTCAGGAGCTTTTTTGTTTTTGCAGGAATGCCGACCGCTATGCATGTGCAGGATTGCTGAGCGAAGTCGAAGTATCCTGCATTCTTTTTTATAATCAGGAACTGAAGATTCTATCAGGATTGGACAACAGGATTCGAAGTGAATGAGCGCCGACCAGGGGGGAGGAAAAGCGGGCAGGATGCCCGCGGCAGCGACGAAGGCCGGCCCGGAGAGAGAGCAGATACTGGTGGTTTTCAAGCGCAATGTAAGCGGTAATGATTTCTGGGAAAGACGGGGATTTACAGGACGTGATGACCTTGTCTATAGGAACAAGGTCCTGAAAGGAATGGTCAGGATGTAGACCTGAGCCGGTTCTGGAAAACAATTTTGCCTGATGAACAGGGAGGTGTTTCATGCATGTTAAAAAATTGATCGGAAAAAGAATCTTTCTGTCTCCAATGACACCGGAAGATGCTGTGCGTTACGCTGAATTCTTCAACGACCTTGAGGTTACTCGGGGACTTACATTGTCCGCTTCCTACATGACTGTTGAAGATGAAAGGTCCTGGCTTTCTTCACATGCGAACTCAAACCAGGATTATTCAATAATTGATGCCGGCACAAATGAGCTTATCGGCAGTGTCGGTCTTGACGGAATAGATATGCTTAATTCTACCGCAGAGATGGGTATTGTAATCGGTGACAAAAATTACTGGGACAAGGGATACGGTGCCGAGGCAATGGAACTTCTGCTTGATTTCGGGTTCCGTCGTCTTAATCTTCATTCTGTTTTTCTGCATGTCTACAGTTTCAATGAGAGGGCTGTCAGGTGCTATGAGAAAGTCGGATTCAAGATGGCCGGAACATTGCGTTCCCAGGTCCAGCGTGGTGGAAAATTCTATGACCGCCATATCATGGATATTCTTGCCGATGAATTCTACGACGCCCATCCTGACTTTGACCGTGATGCTCTTTGATAATAACAAAATTATATTTTCATTCCGAATGACAATGGGCGAATTGTCTCTTATACTTTTTCCATCGAAACTATAAATTCTTTAGCTCTGTGTTTTTCGGTCGTGTGGTGGTTTGGCTGCGATCAGCCATCGCACGTTCCCGATGCGGAGTCCTCAGGAGATTAATATGATTCTGGAGAAAATCAATTCGCCGTCAGACGTTAAAAAACTCAGCCTTGATGAATTAAAGATCCTTGCGGATGACTGCCGTTCAGCCCTTATGAACCGTCTTTCCAAGCACGGCGGTCATTTTGGTCCAAATTTCGGCTTTGTGGAAGCAACCATAGCCCTTCATTATGTCTTTGATTCGCCAAAGGACAAGATTGTTTATGATGTTTCCCATCAGACCTATGTCCACAAGATGCTTACCGGAAGAAAGGACGCATACACTTGCGATGATAAATTTGAAGATGTTTCCGGTTTTACAAATCCTGAAGAAAGCGACCATGATTTTTTCAATATTGGACACACTTCTACGGCTGTTTCCCTTGCTTCAGGTCTTGCCAAGGCCCGTGACCTTAAGGGTGAATCAGAAAATATCGTCGCAGTTCTTGGTGACGGATCCTTAAGCGGTGGAGAGGCTCTTGAGGCTATAGATTTTGTCGGAGAGCAGAATTCAAACTTTATCCTTGTCCTCAACGACAATCAGATGTCCATCGAGGAAAATCACGGTGGAGTCTACAAAAATCTTGCAGATCTTAGGGAATCCAACGGAATCTGCGGTACGAATTTCTTCAGGTCCATGGGTTTTGATTATATCTATGTGGATGACGGAAATGATGTTGCAAAACTTATCGAAGCCTTCAGAAAGGTCAAGGACAGTAAAAAACCTGTCTGCGTGCATATCAAGACCCTTAAGGGAAAAGGCTATAAGCTTGCTGAGGAAAATAAGGAAAACTGGCATTGGCATCCTCCTTTTGATGTAGAAACAGGCAAGTCCCTTTGGGGCGGCAGTGGTGAAAACTACGGAACCATTACAAGCGACTATCTTCTAGGCAAGATGAAAAAGGATCCGAAGGTCTGCGTAATTTCTCCGGCAGTTGCAGTAAACATTGGCTTTACAAAGGAAAAGAGGGACGAGGCTGGAAACCAGTTCATCGACGTAGGTATCGCCGAGGAACACGGACTTGCCATGGCATCAGGAATTGCCAAAAACGGAGGAAAACCGGTTTTCTCAACCCACTCAAGCTTCATTCAGAGAACCTACGACCAGCTTAGCCAGGACCTTTGCATCAACAAAAATCCTGCGTCCATAATCGTGACTACGGCCAGCGTTTACGGAATGAACGATATCACTCATCTTGGTATCTTCGACATTGCCATGATGTCAAACATTCCCGAACTTGTTTATCTTGCTCCGACAAATGTGGAAGAATACCTTTCCATGCTTGAATGGAGCATAGAGCAGACGGAACATCCTGTTGCAATCCGCCAGCCTTGCAACGGAGTGAACCATGCTAAAGGTGAAGTCCAGAAGGATTGGGGAAAGCTCAATGAATATGAGGTAGTCCAGCAGGGAAGCGGAGTTGCCATCATCGCCCTCGGTGATTTCTTCCAGAATGGTGAGGCTGCGGCAAAGCTTATCGAAGAGAAAACAGGAAAAAAGCCGACTTTGATCAACCCGCGCTACATTACAGGTCTTGATGCAGAACTCCTTGAAAACCTCAAAAAGAACCACGACGTTGTTGTCACTATGGAAGACGGAATTCTTGACGGCGGTTTCGGACAGAAGATTGCTGCCTTCTATGGAAACAGCGATGTCAAGGTCATCTGCCGTGGACTTAAAAAGGAATTCATCGACCGCTTCAATGTGGAAGAACTTCTTCGTGAGAACAGGCTTCTTCCGGAACAGATTGCGGAAGACGGAATTGCTTTTTGACATTGACCAAAACAATGCAAAATGATAATATCTCATACCCCTTGGAATTGCGTATGCAGTTCCCATTTTAGACCATAAGGAGACCATACAAATGAGAAAGTATGAACTTATGACAATTTATCCTCTCGAAGAGGATAAGTACAAGGCTGGTCTTGAAGCTCTTAAGGCAGACCTTGCAAAATTCGGCGCAGAGATCGAAAAGGAAGAACCATATGGTGACCGCGACCTCACATACGAAGTAAAGCGTCAGAAGCGCGGAAGATTTGTTCTTCTTACAATCAAGGCAAATCCATCAAAGATTGCAGAAATGGACGGACAGTTCAAGTTCAACAACAACCTTCTTAAGTATCTTTTTGTACTTGTAGAAGAAAAAAACGCATAATCTAAATCCTGGAGTAAGCTATGGCAAGTTCTGACATCAATTCAGTAATCATCGTTGGACGTCTCACAAGAGATGTTGAATTAAAGTACATGAATAATGGAAATGCCGTTGCTTCTATGTCTATTGCTGTAAACCGCAGCAAGAAGGAAGGTGACCAGTGGGTCAGCGAAGCTCATTTTTTTGATGTTTCGTACTTCGGAAAAGGCGCAGAGGCTGTTAAACCATATCTTACAAAAGGAAAGCAGATTGCAGTTCAGGGTTCTTTGAGACAGAACCGCTGGGAAAAAGACGGTCAGAAGCAGAGCAGGGTTGTTATTGTTGCTGACTCAGTTGAACTGCTTGGTGGCAATGGCGGAAACGGTGGCGGATATTCCGGTGGAGCTGGATCTGATTTCAATGGGGGATATCAGCAGCGCCCAAGTTATTCACAGCCTTCAAACCAGAGTGCACCTATGGGTGGTTTCGACATGAACGATTCCTTCGGCGGTGATTCTTCGGGATTCTCTGAAGACATTCCATTCTAATTTTTAGAAGGTACAAAAAAATACTCTTATAAGGAGCAATACTATGGCAGACGAAAACATGGAAGCTGTAAACGAAAATACAAACGCAACTCAGGAACAGTTGCAGGATTCTGGCCGCGAAGACGAAGTTCGTGGTGGACGCGGAAAGGGCAAGTCTTTCTTCCACAAGAAGGTATGCCGCTTCTGTGCAAACAAGGCAAAGATTGACTACAAGGATGCTGATGGTCTCCGCCGCTTCACAACAGAACGCGGTAAGATTCTCCCACGCCGCATCACAGGTACATGTGCAAAGCACCAGAAGCAGGTTGCAGTAGCAATCAAGCGTGCCCGCGCAATTTGTCTTCTTCCTTACGTAGCTGACTAATCCAGCCGGCCTGTACAGGATAAAATCAAAATAATTCGGTTTTGCCGACTCCCGGCAAAGCTGTTAAACTTTTTAGGAGCTCGAAAATGAAAGTTATTCTTAATGATGATGTTAAACACGTTGGTGAAATGGGTGATGTAAAGAATGTTGCAATGGGTTACTTCCGCAACTATCTTTTCCCACGCGGACTTGCTGTACCATGTACAGAAGAAGCTCTTGCTTACTTCGAAACAAAGAAGGAAGAAATTGAAGCTCGCAAGGAACAGAAGCGCAAGGATTCTGCAAGTCTCAAGGACAAGCTTGAAGCTCTTGAAGTTAAGCTTGAAATGCCAGCTGGAAGCAACGGTAAGCTCTTTGGTGCTGTTACTTCTGTAACACTCATGAACTTCTATGCTCAGAACGGTTTCGAAATCGAACGCAAGAAGATCGAAATCCCTGGCAGCACAATCAAGAACGTTGGTAACTTCACAGCTAAGGTTCACCTCTACGAAGGTTCTTTCGCAGAAGTAAAGATCGCCGTAACAGGTCAGGTTTCTGAAGAAACAAAGAAGCTTGAGGCTAAGAAGGCTGCTGCAGAAAAGAAGGAAGCAAAGGAAGAAGCTCCAGCTGAAGCAAAGGCTGAATAATTCGATTTTTGCCCTTTATTATGAACCCGGATGTCTTTTTGATGTCCGGGTTTTATTTTTTTATTCAATTGAATCCAATATGGCTTTCGTGTATAATGGCGGTCTATGGATTTTAAGGATAAGATTCCGCCTCACAGTCTTGAAGCGGAACAGGCAACTTTAGGCGCACTTCTGCTTGACTGGAGTTCGGTCAACGATGTTGTTCAATATTTGAGGGCTGACAATTTTTACAGTCCACAGAATCAGGTCATTTTTGAATCTCTGATGCATCTTTTCACTGCCGGCATTCGTGGAGATCTTCTTACTCTTATTGATGACCTTAAGAAAAACGGCAATCTTGAGAAGGCTGGCGGAATTGCCTATGTTTCTTCACTGACTGATGTGGTTCCGACTGCAGCCAATGTTGGCCATTATGCGGAAATCGTTCAGGATAAATCCACAAGACGAAATCTGATTTCACTTTCTGCTGAAGTAAAGGCTGAAAGTTTTGATGATACGAAAGACAGCAGAAAGATTCTTGAAGAGACGGAACAGAAAATCTTCCGCCTTACCGACGGAAACCAGACTACAAAAGTCTATTCAATGACGGACATTATGCCTCAGACAATCCAGATGATTGATACGAGGTACAAGAACAAGAGCGCTTTTTCGGGAATTCCTTCTGGTATCACGGAACTTGACAGCATGACTTCAGGCTTTCAGAACAGTGAAATGATCATCATCGGTGCCCGTCCTTCCATGGGTAAAACAGCCCTGGCTCTTTCCATGATGCAGCATATAGCCATCGAACGTGAAATTCCGTGCGGCTTCTTCAGTCTTGAAATGTCCGGTCTTCAGATCGGTCAGCGTCTTGTATCCCAGGTTGCCCGTGTTTCCGGTAAAAAGATCCGTAACGGTATGCTCAAGCTGGAGGATTTCAAGAAAATCCAGGATGCCGCAGGTCTTGTCTACAATTCTCCTCTGTATATCGTGGATGTTCCTAACATGAAGCTCCTTGATATTCGCGCAATGGCCCGCCGCATGAAGGTCAATCAGAAAGTTGAGATTATTTTCATTGACTATATCGGTCTCATTACAAGTGAAAATCCGGATGCACAGATGTTTGAACAGCAGTCTGCCATCTCAAAGTCCCTCAAAAGCCTTGCCCGTGAGCTTGATATTCCAATTGTCGTTCTCTGTCAGGTTGCCCGTGCCGCAGAAGGTGACGAGCCTAATCTTGCCCAGCTCCGTGGTTCCGGCTCCATTGAACAGGATGCCGACGTGGTAATGTTCATTCATGGTGACAGAAAGGCAAATAAGGAAACAAATGAAGGCTATGATCCTGTCCAGCAAAGAAAGATCATTGTCGCAAAGCAGCGTAACGGTCCTGTTGGTGATGTTGATGTCATCTTCCTTTCGAACTACACGAAATTCGAAAACAAGTCCAGGGAAGAGCAGTAGTTGCAGTCATTGCAAAAAATAAAAAAAATTATTGATTTTTTTGTTTTTGCTATTGACATAAAATGGGTAATTATATATTATCTAAACATCGATTGCCGGCGTAGCTCAGCTGGTAGAGCGGAGGACTGAAAATCCTTATGTCATCAGTTCGATTCTGATCGCTGGCAATTTAAGACACTTCTTTACGAGGTGTCTTTTTTTTTACCCCGACAGTATTTTGGGAACTTGAGCTGGGGGAGTTCCGTATTTCTTGTTAAAAGCACTTTTTTGGATTATAATATAAGTATGAAATTTTTGATTATTGCTACTGAACAGGATGGAACTACAAAATTCGCAGATTTTCTTGAAACTAAAGGCTGCGCTGTTGAAATTTCCACATTGAACGAAGACAAGGCTGTTCTTTTCACAAAGATAAAGAATGCTGACAATTATATTTTGCTCGACTGTGACAAACTTATGGAAAATGATATTTTCCTGTTTGTGCTTGGACGCATCTCCGAAAGAGGGCATTTTGCCATTTTCCAGGGTAAGGACATTTTGAACCTTAAGGCCTACAATCCTGAAAATTCGGATTTCTTCTATGCGGAAAAGAAAACTGATGCCATGAAGACGTTGAAGGAAAACTTCAAGTCCTATTTTGATGCTGACAGGAAACGCACTGCATTGAATGATCTGCTTTCACGCGGTCTTCCTTTCAACGCAGACTGCATGGCCCACTTTATTGAAAAGGACAAACCTGAAATTGTTGAGCTTATTTATGAGGCAGGTCTTGATTTGAATTCCTTTACGGAGGATGGTGTTCCTGTTCTCTGTGCGGCTACAAGATGCGATAACTTTGAGTATGTTAAATGGCTTCTCAAGAGGAATGCGGATGTAAACATCATTTCCAGGGACCGTGGTTATTCACCTGTAATGGATGCCGTATGGAAGAAAAATCTTGAGATGGTGAAGCTTTACATAAAAGCCGGTGCCGATCTGAGCATAATGAGCCGTGACGGTCAGCCAATCCTCGTTCTTGCGGTTGGAAATGGAAATGCAAAAATTGTTGAGGCTCTCCTTAAGGCAGGAGCTGATCCTGATGTTCAGGATGGAATGGGCATGAGCGCCAGAAGTTATGCAAATCTTTTCAAGAATGCGGATCTTATCAAAATCATGAATAAGTTCCCTAAGAAAGAGTAGATCATGCAAAAAAATAGAAAAAAGTATGTTGTTGCAATCACCGGCGGCGGAACTGGCGGTCATATTTACCCTGGAATCGCCGTGGCTGATGAAATAAGGAATTTAGTCGCTGGTAAAGATATCGATCTTGAAATCAATTGGATCGGTTCATCCAAAGGGATGGATAGGAATCTGGTTGAAAGAAGTTTTGTTTCAAATGGTGGAAGCATCAATCGTTTCTACGGAATTCCTTCCGGCAAACTCAGGCGCTATCTTTCTTTCAGGAATTTTCTTGATCTTTTTAAAATACTTGCAGGTTTTATAAAGGCTTTTTTTATTCTCGCAAAGATGAAGCCTGACTGTCTTTTTTCCAAAGGCGGATTTGTAAGTGTTCCTCCATGTATGGCAGCCGGAATTCTTGGCATTCCTTTTTTTACCCATGAATGTGATTTTACCCCAGGGCTTGCAACAAGAATCAACAGCAGGAAAGCAAAAAATGTTTTTGTCTCATACGAGGATACAAAAAAATATTTTCCTGAATCTGCAAAGTCAAAGTGCGTCGTTACGGGAAATCCTGTAAGACCTGTTTTTTATGAGGACCATTCAAAGGAAGGGTTGGAATTTCTTGGTATTCCTTCTGACAATAAAAAGCCGGTTCTTCTTGTAATTGGCGGAAGTCTTGGGGCTCTGCAGATCAACAATCTTGTAACTGAATCTCTGAATGAGTTGAAGGAAAAATTCATTGTCGTCCATCAGACAGGAAAATCTTTTGCTGATGATAATCCGGACATAATGAATTCTGCCGATGAAAATTACAAGCCTTATGCATTCATTTACGGCGAGATGGTTTCTGTAATTCAGGCTTCCGATGTGATTCTTTCAAGGTCAGGTGCAAATTCCCTTTCCGAGTGTTCCGTTTGTGCAAAGCCAATGGTTCTTGTTCCGCTTTGTGGATCCGGAACCAGGGGAGACCAGGTTGACAACGCCCGGTATTTTGAAAGCAAGGGTGCTGCGGTAGTTCTTGCCGGGAAGGATGCTGAAAAAAACAAGCTTCTTGAAAATCTGTTTGCCCTCGTTGATGAAAATAAAAGAAAGGAAATGTCTTCCAGATGTCTTCTTCTTACAGCCGGAACTAAACCGGTTTCCAGAATCGCGGAACTTGTGCTCAAGGAAATAGGTCTATGAATCTTCCTGTTATTGATATGGTGTTTACGATTGTCATCATCGCTCTTGCTTTGTTTGGCATGATCAACGGTTTCATTAATGAAGTCATGGGAAAAATCATTCCGATTGTCTCAATCTGGATTGCCTTCCTGACTTTTAAATATATCGTGGAACCCATCGAAAAAAATGTGAACATGCATTTTGTCGCAGTGGTTCTGGCTTTTCTGATTGTGTTTATTGCATGTTTCATAGTCCTGAAAATACTGCAGCTGATTTTAAAGTCAATTTTCAGCGGGTATGTGCTCAAGTCCCTGGACCGATTTCTTGGGTTTGTTGCCGGTGCTTTTGAGGGCATCGCTCTTGTCTGTGTTGTCCTGATAGTTCTTCTCGCACAGCCTTGGTTTGATACAGGTAAACTTTTGGCCGGAAGCATCTATCTTAAGCTTCTTAGTCCTCTGATTTCAATTCCGCTTAATGTTCTCAATGAGTCTTTGAACGGAACTAAAACCGCTTTCCTGAATTGTTTGGGTGCCATAAATGTTTGACAATATCATCAGCCAGAGTGTAACGGAACAGCTTAAGGCAAATATTCTTGCGCATAAACTGCCTGGTGCAGTTCTTTTTTATGGACCTGCTGCCTCGGGTAAACTTTCCTGTGCCCTGGAAACTGCCCGTGTACTTTCCTGTGAAAATGACGGATCCTGGACCTGCTGCTGTCCAAGCTGCCTTAAGCACAAGGCTCTTGTAAGCCATAACGTTCTTATTGCAGGCCCTGGAAATAAAACCCTTGAGATAAATGCCGCACGCAATACTCTTGTTACCATGAATCTACAGAATTCAAGGCACCTTGAGGCAAGCCGGTATCTTTTTTTGAGGGCGGTAAGAAAGCTTACGGTAAGGTTCAGTCATGTTCTTTGGGAAGGTGATGATAAGCTTTCAAAGTTTTCCCCGCTCCTGGAATCAATAAACGACAACCTTGAACTTCTCCAGCCTGGCAGAGTTCTTCCTGATGACGAGGAACTTAAAAAAATCGTTGATGCAATCTGCAAAGACTGTGAAAAGCTTGAGAGTTCCTATCTATATGATTCTTTGCCTGTTTCCCAGATCAGGAATTTTTCCAGCTGGGCCCATCTTACTTCAAGCAGCGGAAAGAAAGTCATTATAATTGAGAATGCTGAGCAGATGATGGAAGGGTCAAAGAATGCGCTCCTGAAAATTCTTGAGGAACCGCCCCGCGATACCATGTTCATTTTGACGACAACGCAAAGAGGGGCAATCCTTCCGACGATTCTTTCACGTCTTAGAACTTACAGTTTTGTTGAAAGGTCTGCGGAGAAGCAGAAAGAGTTGATACAGCGTGTTTTCCATACCACGTGCAATGTAAATGGGGCGGAAGCCGAAACAATAAATGATTTCCTCCAGACTTTTCTGCCTGTGAAACCTGATGAGGTTTACCTTCATGCTGGAAATTTTTTCAGAAAGATAGCTGAAGGACATGTGCCTGATATTGCGTCGGTTGTAACATCCTGCTGCGGTTTTGAACCAAAAGTGCTTTTCAAGATTTTCTTACGCGGAATCATTGAAGCTCAGAGAAAGATGGATGTCAACGGAGCTGGAGTTGAGGTCTCTGCAAAACTTCTTGAGCTTCTTAGAAAAACACTGAACAATGTTACGCTTTATAATCAGAATCCTGCATCTGCCCTTGAGGAACTTACCCGAAGCATCATGCAGTTGAATTTCCTTAATGACGGAATCATGAGGAGCTGTGCAAGTGAGTGATTTTGTTGGCAAGGTTTCTGAGAAACTAAAAAAACTTTCCGATGAGCAGGTTGAAAGGCTTATTTCTACAATTCAGGAAGAGAATGATATTTTTGATTCCATCCTTGAAAGCCTCTCAGCTGGTATTGTCGTCGTTGACAAATCCTGGCATGTCATAAAGCTCAATAAAGCTGTGAAACGGCTTGTTCCCCTTATTGCCCATTATAAGGAACGCAACGATGTATTCTGGAATCTGATAGATGACAGGGATGTTTCAGCTTTCATTTCAAAGACTGCTTTGGACAACAATTACAATGTAAGCCGTGAGTTTTCCCTTGTTTCCGGGAATTCCACTACATTCATTGTTGTTTCCGTCCTTCCTCTTGTAAAGAAAAAGGAAATTGCCGGATCGATAATTACGATAAGCGATGTTACGGCCAAAAGACAGCAGGAGATTCTTCTGCATAGAATGGACAGCCTCCAGAGCCTTACAAATCTTGCCGCATCCGTTGCCCATGAAATCAAGAATCCTCTTGGTGCCATAAGTATCCATATACAGCTTCTGCAAAAAGCCATCAGGAAAAGCCGCAACAGTGACGGAATTCTTCCAGACGAGAAATTCGTTGAAAAATATCTCGATGTGGTGAATGAGGAAATAGACAATCTCAACAGAATAGTAATGGATTTCCTTTTTGCCGTAAGACCTGTAAAAGTTCAGCTGGTGCTTTCAAATCCGGATGAAGTAATTCAGAAAAGCGTTGAATTTTTCAGGCCTGAACTGGAAGAAAATAAAATTGAACTTTCCGTGAATCTTTGTGATGAGACCAGACTTCTTATAGATGAAAAGCTTTTGCGTGAAATAATCATCAACCTGATCCAGAATGCAAAGGCGGCTGTTCTTTGTGCAAAGGAAAGGGCTTCGCTGAAGATTGGCGTGAATTCTTTTGTTAAAAATGACAGATATATTCTTACGGTTGCGGACAATGGCTGCGGAATGAACAGCGATACGTGTTCCCATGTTTTTGAGCCATACTATACGACAAAAGCCAACGGAACTGGACTGGGACTTACCACAGTATACAAGATAATCAAGGAATTCCAGGGGGATATTTCAGTCACATCGGAAGTCAACAAAGGAACTGTGTTTACGGTTTCAATTCCCGTGCCACAGCAGTCGACCATGCTTCTTGAAGGAGCCGTAAAGTGAAATTCACATTATTGATCATTGATGATGAAAAAAACATCCGCGATGGGCTTGCAGCCAATTTTGAGCTTGAGGACTACAATGTTAAGACAGCATCTTCCGGTGAAGAAGGAATTGAACTGATTTCCAAAGGCGACATAGACCTTGTAATAACCGACTTGAGGATGCCGGGAATCAGTGGAGAGGATGTATTGAAGCATGTTGCCACCGTCACTCCAGGTATTCCGGTAATCATTCTTACAGGTCACGGAAGCATTGATGCTGCCGTTGATGCAATGCGCCATGGTGCCTATGACTTTTTAACCAAACCGCTGAATCTTGATCAGCTTGAGATGATCGTAAAAAGAGCTCTTGAAAGCAGGGAACTCAAGCTTGAGCATCAGGATCTGAAAAAATCCGTGGATGAAAAAAATGCATTCAAGGACATGATTGGAAAATCACCTGCAATGCAGAAGATTCAGGAGATAATCAAGAAAGCTGCCGATTCAAAGGCAAGCGTCCTGATTACAGGCGAAAGCGGTGTAGGAAAGGAAGTCGTCGCCAGGTCTATCCATGAACTTTCCTCAAGACATGGCAAGGCCATGATAGATGTTCATTGTGCCGCCCTCAGTGAAACACTTCTTGAAAGCGAGCTTTTCGGACATGAAAAAGGTGCTTTTACCGGTGCGGACCATATGCAGAAAGGTCGTTTTGAAAGGGCCCATGGAAGCACCATTTTCCTTGATGAAATTGGAGAAATCAATCAGAGCACACAGATCAAGATCCTCAGGGTTCTTGCGGAAAAGAAATTTGAGCGTGTGGGCGGAGAACAGACCATTGCTGTTGATGTAAGGGTAGTTGCCGCAACCAATAAAAACCTTGAAAATGAAATCAAGGAAGGCAAGTTCA
>CALELJ010000138.1 GCA_937902445.1 uncultured Treponema sp.
CTCGGTCTCAAGCAGGTTACTGCTAATCCATGGGATACACTCTCTGAAAAGTATCCTGTAGGAACAAAGCTTACAGGTAAAGTTGTAAAGATTACAAACAGCGGTGCATTCGTTCAGCTTGAAGAAGGCATCGATGCATTCCTCGCTGGAGAAGATCTCTCTTGGACAAAGAAGATCAAGCACCCAGGCAGCGAAATCAAGGCTGATCAGGAACTTGAAGTAATCGTTACAGAATGTGATGTTGAAAACCACAGAATCCGTGTAGGCGTTAAGCAGCTTACAGACAATCCTTGGAAGGCATTTGCCGCTGAGTACAAGGTTGGCGGAACTCTCGAAGGTGAAGTTACATCTATCAACGACTTTGGTATCTTCGTAAAGGCTCCTAACGGAATTGAAGGTCTTGTAAACAAAGCAAACCTTAGTGATGACCGTGAAGTTCCATTTGAGGAAGCTGTTAAGAAGTACAATGTTGGTGACAAGGTAAATGTATACGTTGTTTCAATCGATGTTGAAAAGGAACGTGTTGCATTCTCTGTTAAGGAATATAAGAGAGCTCAGGATCGTGCTGAAATTTCTCAGTATATGTCATCAAACAATGATGATGCAGCATATACTATTGGTGACAGCATCAAGGATCAGCAGTAAGAGTTTTCAGATCGATGAGTGAGAGAGTAATCACATTTGATAGATTAAAATCACTCGTCGAGAAGTATTCTGTCATAAACAGTAACATATCAGATCCAGATACTTTGCTTAACTCTCTTCTTGAGTCGGTAAAGTATCTGGTAAAATGTGATTCAGCATATCTTTTGTTGCCTAGGGATGACATTAAGGCTTTTGAATTTGCCATTACTCTGGGTTCAAAAAATTCCGAAATAAAAAAATATACAATCGATTATAACAGTATTGCCGGATGGGTTTCCGAGACTAAGGAAGCTTTGATAGTCAATGATGTCAATACTGATCATCGTTTTTTTGATAAAATCCAGGACAAGACACAGTATAGAATCCGCAATATGATTGCTTTTCCTCTTGTGATAGAAAGCGATTGTGTTGGTGTCATTGAGGTTGTCAACAAGCTTGACGGTCTTGATTTTACTGAAGATGATCTTGCCTTACTTGATATTTTCGGCCAGCAGGCTTCCATTGCCTATAAGAATGCCATTTCTCTTAAAAGAAGCCGTGATCAGCTTTCCGTATTCAAGAATGCGATCCAGGCTGGAAAAGATTATCATCCGTTCATTGCAAACAATCCTGTTGTTCTTTCCCTTATCGATAACATAAAGCAGGCATCTTCCATAAACTCTTCCGTTCTCATTACAGGTGAAAGTGGTGTAGGCAAGGAACTTTTTGCTGAACAGGTTCATCTCAGAAGCAATAGAAAGGACAAGCCTCTTGTACGCGTAAGTTGTGCTTCCCTTAATCCTACGCTTCTTGAGTCTGAACTGTTTGGACATGTTAAAGGTGCCTATACTGATGCCATTACAGATGTGAAGGGACGCTTTGAGACTGCTGACGGCGGAACTCTCTTTCTTGATGAAATCGGTGAACTCCCCCTCAATCTACAGGCAAAACTTCTGCGCGTAATTCAGGAAAAGAAATTTGAGCGTGTAGGTTCAAGTGAAACTATTTCCGTTGATGTTAGAATTGTCGCTGCCACAAACCGTGACCTTGAGAAAATGATTGAGCAGGGAACTTTCAGAAAGGATCTGTATTTCAGACTGAATGTCCTGCCTATTTCCGTTCCGCCTTTGAGAGAAAGAAAAGATGAGATTGCCGACTTGAGCATGTTCTTCCTCAATAAATCGGACACGCACAAGGGATTTGTGGGATTTACTGAAGCTGCAAAAAAGGCAATGCTTCAATACATGTGGCCTGGAAACATCCGTGAGCTTGAGAATACGATTGAAAGGGCCTGTATTTTTGGTACGCCTCCATATATCCAGGTGGGGGACCTTAAACTGCCTGTTGATGTTCCGGCTGAAGAGGAAAAAGCTGAAATAATAAATTCAGTTGAAGAAGCCTCTGCCTCCGGTGACAGGTCTTTGAAAAGTGCCGTAAACCAGTTTAAAAAAGAATATGTGACGAAGATCCTTAATGAGACAGGCTGGAACCAGACAAGTGCCGCAAAAATCCTTGACATCCAGCGAACCTATGTTTCAAAACTTATCACTGAGCTTGGAATAAAAAGGTAGTATTCAATTTCGCTATTGAATAACAAGGTCGTTTCATATATAATAGTTTTACTTTATTGAATAAATTTGGAGTCGAAAATGACAACTAAGAAAATCAACGAATCTGCAAGCAAAAAGTTGGAAAGCTTTATTTTCAAAAACAGAAAGACAATACTTTGTGTTGTATGCGTTGTTGTTGCAGCAGCAGCCGCATTGTGCGTTGTAGTCGGTGTCAGAGATTCACAGAATAAAAAGGGACTTGCTGCCATTGACCAGATTGAATTTGCCTATACAGCAAAATCTGATAATCTTTCGGATACAGATATTGCCGCAAGACAGAACAAGGTTCTTGATGATGTTGCTGCCTATGTAACAAAGAGCGGTATCGTTGGTGTACGTGCAAACATGCTCGCAGCCGATGTGTACTTTGCAAAAAAGGACTATCCTTCTGCCCTTGAATCTTACCTTGCTGCCGTAAAGCTTGGCAACAAGATGTATACAGCACCACTTTGCAGCTACAACGCCGCAGTTTGCTGTGAAGAGCTTGGTAAAAAGGATGAAGCTGTAAAGTATTATCTTGATGCAGCCGGAACAAAGGACTTCTACCTTGCTTCCCATGCACTTTTCAATGCAGGAAGATTGCAGGAATCCCTCGGAAACGACAAGGATGCCGCAGAAACATACAAGAAGGCTGTTGACGGATACAGCAACGATGAATGGGCAAATCTTTGCCAGAGCAGAATCATTGATCTTCAGGTAAAGGGTAAGATTGACTGATTTTGATTTATAAATCAAAAGATTCTTTAATCAGGAAAGCAGACATGTGTGGTAGTTATTTTTCAAAGAAATTTTCTTCCGCTGCAGTCTGCTTTTTTTTATTGCTGCTTTTTTTTATTTCCTGTGGTCTTGAGACTCTTTACTATCTCGATTATCCGGAAAACGGCCATGATGTTTCTCATTCCAACGCTGACCGCCTTTTGGACTATTTCATGTTCAGGACAGCTGATTCCAGCGGTATAGATGCTGGATTTGATTTTCAGGGAACTGAAATTTACTATAAAATCTTCAACAGTGAATCAAGGATTGTTGATTCCATAGCATCCATAAACAACGTGCAGACCTCCAGTGATATTTCTGCGGCGGCAAACATGCTCATTAATACAAAGAAATATCGTCCCTTGATTTCTGATATTTCCACCTCAACACCAATTGTTAAGGAAAGTAAGGCTACTGTTGAAATAAGGTTGAATTCCTATTTGAACGACAATCCAAGCGGTGT
>CALELJ010000139.1 GCA_937902445.1 uncultured Treponema sp.
CTGCACGTTGCTGTTGATGCATGCAGGGAGAATGTTGCGGCATCCGTCAACGATGGAAATTTCCAGTTCCTTGCCGCTTAAGTTTTCGATGCGTGACATCTTTACGAGACCGAACTTTGCGCTGCTTGTCCATCCATAGCGGAAAGCAAGTCCAAGATCCTTGTTGATTTCCTCAAACCAGATTTTTGTTCCGTTAAGGTTCTTGTAGATATTGCGTTCGATTGAAGTGCAGTTTTTTGTCTTATAGTTTACCCCTGAAAGGAGCGATTCAAATGGCTGCCAGATTGTTGTTCCGTTGCCGTTCTTTACTGCAACTGCTGTCCAGCTTCCTGTCACGTTCTTGAGGTCAGAAACTTTGTCTACTGTGTAGTATGGGAAAATAGAATGATTGCTGTTGATTCTTCCCGCTGTGATTCCACCGTGAGACCAGCAGAAATTCCACACGTCGGATGAGCTTGTGATTGTCATGAAGAAATCTTCCATGCAATCGTAATTCTTGATGCAGTAGAATTTTTCTCCGTCAAGTTCAACAAAAGTTCCTTTTACTTCTTTGGCCATATTTCGCCCCTTAAAATGTAGATTGTCTGCAAAAAGAAAATTCCAAAAAAAGGCGGAATCGGGTTCTTCCCCCAAAAACGCCGGCCATCTTTTATGGCACAGTATTCTTGAAATTCTTGATGCAACTTTTTTATCATGTAATTTTAAGATAAGGCAGAAATTTTCATATGTCAAGCAACCGGTTGCCATTCCGAGTGCATTTCAAAAACATCTTGTATAAATCGAAAAATTCAATCATGGGAATGACGGAAAATCTGCCTATTTGACCAGCTTGCCGTTTGAAAAATCTTCCAGCGCCTGTTTTTTCATGAGGCTGTGCTGTTTTTTTCCTGTGGCGGTGTGTGGAATGTTTTCTGTAAAAGCGTAATATCGCGGTCGTTTGTATCTTGAAAGGATTGGGCTGCTGTTGCAGAATTCCCTTATTTCCTCGATGGTGAGTGTGCTGTCTTTTGGAACAATGTATGCAACTACTGCCTGGCCTCTTACGCTGTCAGGCACGCTTGTTACGATGCAGTCAAGAACCTTTTGGTTCCGCATGATGGCTTCCTCTACCTGCTGGGGATAGATGTTTTCTCCGGAAACAAGCATCATGTCATCCATTCTTCCGCATACAGTTACAAGGCCGTTTTTATCCCATGTTCCCATGTCTCCGGTGTACATCCAGCCTTTGTAGAATTTTTCTTTTTCCGCTTCTGGATTTCCGTAGTAGGAGTAGGTTGTCTTTTCAGGACAGCGGATGATTATTTCGCCTTCCGTTTTTCCGTCCATTGGAACAACATCGTCCGGTTCACTTCTTGTGCCGTTACCTGCCTTTACGATTCTTGTTTCGTCATCAACACAGCTGTATCCGACGGAACCTGCACCCGAGGGAAGATTGTACGGGCGCAGAAAGGAATTCCAGAAGGTCTCCGTAGTTCCGTAGCCGTTGAAAATATTTGGAGTAAGCACACCCATGTAGCGGATGCAGTCTGCTCTTGTAAGTGGACCACCCATTGTGATGATTCCGCGGATGGAAGAAAGGTCACGTGAATTTCTTTCCTGGGAACGGGCAAGCATTTCAAGGTTTGCAGGAGCACCCATGATGTATGTGATCTTGTATTTTGAAACCCAGTCCAGTGCTGTCTGGGGCTTGAATGTTCGCATGACTATTACTGCGCCGCCGATGTAGAAAGTAGGGCAAGGACCGCCTGAATGGACTCCGCCTCTATGAAACCATGGTGTCATGTTGAGCGTGACATCGTTGCAGTTCATGGGGTAATGCATGATTACATCGTGTGCGCTCAGGACTTCATTTATGTCGTTGATCGGCACGCATTTTGGCAGTGCTGTAGTTCCGCTTGTACAGAGCCTCAGGACTTCGTCATATATGTGTGGACGGAATTCAACAACCGGCTCTTCTTCACTTTTATTCTTTGTAAAATCTTCGTAGGAAACGTGGTCTTCAGGAAGGCTTTCATCTGCAATGTTGTCCGCCATGATTACAGCATCAACTTTGTGATGACTTATTTTTAGGGCATTGATTACAGTGTCCTTCAGGCTGGCTGAATATATTATGATCTTAGGTTTGTTGTGGTCTATGAGCTTTGACATTTCCTCATAGGCAAGGCTTGTGTTTGCGGCAAGCAGTATGGCGCCGGCTTTTCTTGGACCGATGTAGCTTGTACAGAATTCGGGACAGTTCTTGAGGGCAGACATCACCACATCATTTTTTCTGATTCCGGAATCGATGAGTGCATTGGCAAGCTTATTGGATTCCCTGTTAAGCTGGGAATAGGTCCAGGTGGTGCCGGTTTCAGGATCAATGACAGCCTGTCTGTTGCCGTACCGGTTTACGTTGCGGAGAAAACCATTGAGCCATGTGTAGCCATGTTCAAAGCTGTCTATGAACATGCTGTCATTGTATGTCCGTTCCATCTGTCTATAGCCCTATGGCTGTATCATATTTCCTTGAAATCTGCACCGATTTCTTTCATGACATCAAAGAAGCGGGGGAAGCTTACGCTGCAGCATTCCGCATCCTTTATTGAAACCGATTCGCCTTCTGCAAGTCCAAGTCCAAGGCAGGCCATGCTCATTGCGATTCTGTGGTCAAGGTATGAATCAACTTCGCCGCCGTGGATCTTGAATTCAGGATTTTTTGTTCCGTCTGCCTTAAGTGGAGAATGACCGCGGATGACCATGAAGTCATCGCCTTCTTCTACAACGGCACCAAGCTTTTCAAGTTCCGACTTGAGTACCTTGATTCTGTCCGTTTCCTTTCTGCGGCAAACGGCTGCATCTTCGATTACTACAGTTCCTTCGATGAAACATGCGATTGCGGCAAGGGCACAGATTGCATCAGGGAAGCCTGAAATTTTTACGTGTAGTTCCTTGCCAGGAAGGTTTTCTGTTGTAAGGCGTTTTCCTCCGCGCACAACAATGGCTTTCTTTTCTTCGTCTACGGTAATGTCACCGCCTACGGATTTGAGGATGTCAACGATGGCGTCGTCACCCTGAGTTCCGCCTATATCGATATTGTCTATTGTGATTTCGCTGTCAGTGATGAGGCCTGCAATAAGCGGGAATGCTACTGCTTCCCAGTCGCTTGGAATTGTAGTGTCAAAAGCCTTGATGTCTACAGGTCCGTCAACTTCAATGGATTTGAAATCATCGCTCATGCGGACTGTGGCTCCGACTGACTCAAGCCATTTCTGTGTCATTGTAAGGTAAGGAGTTTCCTTTGGATCGCTGAGTTCAATTCTGAGAGTTCCTTCCATAAGGAGGGCAGACATCATGAGTCCTGAAATGTACTGGCTTGAAACGGCACCGTCTGTGACTACCTTTGCCTTTGGACTGATAGGGCCTTCGACGATCATCGGACATGTTGTTGCTCCAGGCTGTGAAATGTATGCGTGACCGCCAAGCTGGTTCAGTACGTCAACAACGTGGGCTACCGGGCGCTTTCTTATGCTTTCATCTCCAGTGAAAATGCTCCATCCCTTGAAGGTTGCTGCGATAGGAGAAAGAAAGTAGAGTAGTGAGCCGCTGTTTCCAACGTCAACGATGTTTGAAGGAAGATGTGCGTTTTTTCCGGCTCCCTTTACAGTCCAGACCTTGTCGCTTTCCATTGTCGCTAGGTCGTTTTCAAGCTGTGCACCAATAAGGGGAATTGCCTTGCTTGTGCTGAGACAGTCTGCGCTTGGGAGAGGGTTGCTGATGTGCGATGTTCCTTCTGCTAGGGATGCAAGAAGAAGAGCTCTGATTGTATGTGATTTTGATCCCGGAACCTGAATGTGGCCGGAAAGTTTTGATCTGTTTGTTTTGATTTTCATGGACAAGATTATATATGGATGAATGAAAAATTGCAATTTTCCGGAGTTTAAAGTACTATTTTCCACATGAAAAACAAGTTTTTTTTAGTCACCACTCCTGTGTTTCTTGTACTGCAGGCAGCCTGCTATTGGACCATTAAAATTTTCCAGACTGATTACCACACCTTTGATTTCTGGATTGACAATGCCATTCCTTTTGTTCCGGCTTTTGTCTACGTGTACAATCTTTTCTATCCATATACCCTTGTCTGCTTTTATCTGCTGTACAGGGTTGACCGTGAAAAATATTCAAGGACTCTCATAGCCGGAATCATAAGCGTTCTTGTGTGCTATGCTGTCTATCTTGTTTATCCTACGGTCATGGTAAGGCCCGATGTTTCTTCTCTAGGCGGAACTACCGGGCGCTTCCTTGCTTTCACCTATTCCATGGATGAACCCGCAGTCAACTGTTGTCCGTCAATTCACTGCCTCTTTGCTTTCCTCGTCATGGGTGCGGGCTTCTTCTCCGGCAAAATAAAAAAGAGCCTGAAAGTGGTGTTCTTTACAGGCTCCCTTCTGATTGTTCTATCTACATTTTTTATCAAGCAGCATTACGTTCTTGATGCCGCAACTGCCCTTGCAGTTTATCTTGCCGCCTGGTTTGTGGCAGGCAGAATACACCGCAGGTAACTGTCCTTTTTATTCGGCAAAGCGGATTTCCTGCCACAGGTTGTTGTACTTGTCCAGGTTTTCGCCGATGTCAAGCTTGAGTGTTCCGTTGTTCATCATTTCTGCCTGGTACATAGGCTTTGTAGTCACGTACTGGGCTGCATCAGGATTTACGAAACAAGGGAAGTGGAATGCATCAAGGAATTTCGCATACACTTCAGGTCTGTGGATGTAGTTGATGAATTCGTTGGCAAGGGCTGCGTGCTTTGAATCCTTGAGGATGCACATGCTGTCCATGTAGGAAGGACCGCCTTCAGCCGGAATGAAGAAGTCGATTGTCTCATCCCATTTGTCTTCCGGAACTTCACCGAAAATTACTTCCGCATATCCCTGACAAAGCCAGAAGTCTCCGCTGGCGAATGATTTTCCAAAACCTTCCGCGTCGAATTTTACAAGATTAGGTTTCCAGTTTGCGATGATGTAATCCTTTGCCTTTGCAAGTTCAGCATCGTCAGTTGAGTTTACGCTGTAACCGAGAACTGTAAGTGCGTCTCCCATTACTTCGCGCATGTCATCCATCATTGTGGCATGTCCCTTGAAATTTGTGTCCGCAAAAATATCCCATGTGCGTGCATAATTAGCAGGAGCCTTTGTCTTGTTTACGCTGATTCCAGCCATTCCAAGGTAGTAAGGCATGGTGTAGTTGAAGTCCGGGTCATATGCTGCCATCTTGGAGCAGAGAGGATTGATGTGGCCTTTGTTTGTCATCTTCGACTGGTCAAGTGGCTGGAACATTCCCTGCTCGATCATGATTGAACAGAAGTCCTGTGAAGGAACTACAATGTCGTATCCCTTTGCACCTGCGCGGAGCTTTGCATACATTTCTTCATTTGAAGCGTAGTAGTCGACCTTCACCTTGCAGTTGAACTCTTTTTCAAAGTCGCGGAGCACTTCATCCGGAGTGTAGTAAGTCCAGTTGTAGATGTAAAGTTCGTTGCTTTCCTCACCGCAGGAAGCAAGTCCAAAAAAAGCAGCAGCTGATAAAAGTGCAAATGCCAAATTCTTAAAAATCTTTTTCATCTCAATATCCTTTTTTTATTTCATAATTCACAATTACTAATAATATGAATTATGAATTGTTGCTTAGTGTGCCGCCGCAAAACTCTTGAGCCTGTTCTTGAGCACGACTGCAACAACAGTGATGATAAGAATAAGTACAAAAGAAAGTGCGTTGATTACAGGGCTTACTCCAAAGCGGATCATGGAATAAACGTAAAGCGGAAGTGTTGAGCTTCCTGGACCTGAAACAAGGGCCGTGATGACATAGTCTTCAAGAGACATGGTCACGCTCATCATGAAGCCGCTGATGATGCCAGGCATGATTGC
>CALELJ010000140.1 GCA_937902445.1 uncultured Treponema sp.
ACTTGCGGAAAGCGGAGACATGGCAAAGCGGCTTGATTTTACATTGATGAAAGCAACATCCCTTCCGTTGCAGGACTTTTGGATATCTGATTTTTCAGAATCTGTCAGCTCACCTTCAAAGACTACTGCGGCCGCTCCATTTTCTATCGCGCTGGCAATGAATTTATTTCCGGTGGTATGAGTTCCGGGGAGAGCAAAAAAAAGGGAACCCGGCTTTACCTGACGGCTGTCAAAAACAAGGGAATCAATTTCAATTTTTGAGATATCTGAATCCGAAGCAAGACTATATTCAATCGAATCAATGAATTCTGAAAGATACTTTTTCATGCTCCTATTTTATACCTTTGCGGAACATGACGCAATTGTCAGCCATTCATTTTTTCGTATTCCAGTTCCACCCGGAACTCTTCAACCAGCTGGTCCCGGGTAAGGTTCCCGTTGCGTTCCCTGGCAGCCTTCAGTTTCCTGTAAATCGTATTCTCGCTGTAGCCTTCCACTTCTTTCTGATAGACCTTTCCATTGCACAGCTGCCTCAAGATATTTTTTTCATCTTCATACAGAACAAGTTTTTTTCGCTTGAATTTATCATTCAGCACGAATTCCACAATACCAACATACCAGATGCTTCTAACGATATGAATGAAATAGTGATAGAGAATTTCATCATTCAAGGCAAATGCAACAGTGACAAGAACAACATAGAACACGATCGCCGGAAATCTCAACTTTGGATTTATCATCATTACGATACAGACGATGAACAGAGCCGTATAGTTGTTGTACAAAAAAGTTTCCTCAAATGCAATTGAAAAAACCAGCACTGCGGAATACAAAAGGTAAAAGTACGGGAATCCCTTTTTTGAAAAGACAAAGGCAAAAGGAACATATAGAAAATTCAAAGAAATAATGATACATCCCAAAGGCGGAAATCCTGTTTTAAATCCTTTCCATAAATATAAAAGCCCTAGAACCAATGAAACTGTCGATGTAAACAAAATGAATTTGTTGTCAGTAATTTTCTCTAAAATACCCATAGCTCACCTCGTCTTAATTCATTCTTCAAGGAAATCTTCAAGAAGACGATTCCTTATGCTGCTCAAAGTTGTCTCTGCAATTGCGGACAAAGCATTTTCCGTAAGGAAAGCCTGATGGCTTGTAATCAGAACATTTGGGAAAGTAAGGAGCCTTGCAAGAATGTCATCCGCAATCGTCTGTGCCGACCAGTCATTGAAGAAATACTGGCTTTCTTCTTCGTAGACATCAAGGGCCGCACCACCTATCTTTCCTTTCTTTAATGCATTGACCAAAGCAGCAGAATCAATGAGGGCTCCTCGACCTGTGTTTATCAGAACAACATCCTTTTTCATAAGTGAAATGCTTTTCTCATCGATCACGTGGTAGGTCTCTTCAGTGAGAAGGCAGTGGAGGCTTATGACATCACTTCTTTTAAACAGATCTTCCAGTGTGACATACTGAAAGCCCATGTCCCTGGCCCAGTTCTGATCCATGTAGGGATCATACAGAAGGACATCCATGCCAAAGCCGCTGAAAAGTTCCGCTGTGGTCTTGCCGATTTTACCAGTCCCAATGATTCCGGCTGTAAGACCATCCAGTTCACGACCGGTCAAACCATCAAGGGTAAAATTTCCTGTTTTTGTCCGCAGATAAGCCTGGGGAAGATGCCTTGTAAGGGACAGGAGCATGGCTACAGCGTGTTCCGCAATGGCGTGTGGAGAATAGGAAACAACACGTACAACATTGATTCCGGCCTTTTCACATGCCTTCATGTCAACATTGTTGAACCCCGCGCATCTTAGGGCTATGACCTTCACATCATTTTCTTTGAGAATTTCAATTACCCTTTCATTCACAATATCATTGACAAAAATGCATACGGCATCAAAGCCTTCTGAGGCGGAAGCCGTTTTTTCATTCAGCTTGAAATCAAAGTATTCAATGTCAAACTGAAATCTTTTGTTCATTTCCTCAAATGCATTCCTGTCATAGGAATGTGTGTCATAAAACGCAACCTTAATCCTTTTCATTGGGCCTCCAGATAGAAGCTCCGCAAAGCATCACTACATGGACATCGTGAATTTCTGCGGAGCAAGATGCAAAATGCAACAATTCTAGGCTAGCACCAAATGATGATTTAAAGAAAAGAATTCAGTCACAATCAGTCACCAAAAAGTCACCATAGACAATAATCCCGGAATCAGTCTTATTGCAATTGTTTTAAGTTCCGTTTTTTTCTTTCACTTTTTTCACTGCGGCATTATAATAGAAAAAAAACAAGAAAAGGATGTGCTAAATGCTTATTTCATTTTTAATTTACGGTTTTACACTCGCCATTCTCTTTTGGGGCAGCAGCTTTGCAAAGAAAGGCGAACTGAAGTCAGACTATCTTTCCCTGGAAAATTCAAATGCCGCAAAGGGACTTGCCTGTCTTGGTGTTTTCTTTCACCATGTCTCTCAAAATCCTGCATTCCAACAGACGGCAGACATAAAGTTTTTTGAACCCATTGGTTTCATATTTGTCGGAATTTTCTTTTTCTACAGCGGCATCGGTCTTCTCAAAAGCTGGAAATCAAAACCAGGATACCTTTCAACATTTTTCAAAAAAAGAATGCTGCCTATAATCGTCGCAATTTATGTGATGAATGTATTCTATGCAGTTTTCTGTCTGATTACAGGATACGGCCACATGAATCCGGCAAAATGGATTCTTGGTATGCTTGATCTCATCATAATCAACGACCAGAGCTGGTATCCAATTGTAATCCTCATCATGTATGGAGCATTCTACTTTGCTTTCAAAAAATGCAGAAAAACAGGAACTGCCATCTTTGTCGTATTCCTTGTTGCCCTTGCGCAGCTTGTAATTTTCTGTATTGGCGGACACTTTGCATGGTGGATTGATTACGGATGGTACAAGGGACCGCAGAGTTTTTCTACAGCAAAGTGGTATCAGCAGATCTGTGCACTTTGGTTTCAGGGAGAATGGTGGGTCAACAGCACCATGTGTTTTGTATTTGGTCTTTTGTGGGCCCATCACGAAGATAAAATCATTGCCTTCTTCTCAAAAAAATACTGGCTCAAGTTTGCTGTTGTGACTGTTCTTATGGCAGGCGGAATGTACCTTGGATTCTATGCCTTGAATAACATTAGTTTCTGGAGTGAATTCGCAGGTCACGGAGTTGGAAGGCTTGATAAAACAATCTGTCTTGCTGCCCAGCAGGTTCAGCTTGCAACACTGCTTCTTTTCCTTACCGTGCTTAAATTCAAGTGGACCAGAAGTAACAGGATACTTGCCTTCTTCTCCAGCATTTCACTTGAGTTCTACCTGATGCAGCGCATCGCCCTTTACAGTTTCCTTTTCATCACAGGAACAAATAGAGATACAGCAATTGTAAATGAATGGCACTGGAATCTTCTGGTT
>CALELJ010000141.1 GCA_937902445.1 uncultured Treponema sp.
GAACAGCAAGTAAAATGGATAAAAATAAAAATGGAAAAGAAGCTGAAAAGAACATAAGAGCCAACATTGATCTTGGATTTTCTACAACCCGATTCATCATGAAAGATCTTTCAATGACAGCATCTTATGTTTTTGATTACCAGTTCAATCATACAAACTGCACAAGAAATGACAATGACAACGACAATCTCCTGAACCACAATGTCTCATTTGCTGTGAAGTATAATTTCTAAACCACAGGATCCCTGAGCGCTAGTCGAAGGGTCCATTTTCAGGGGAAACTTAAAGATTGACTGAAAAGAATTTTTCACAGTCCTGGATGTAACGGTCGTTTCTTCGTTCATTTACGTTTGCTGCCCTCAAATCTCCAATTTTTGAAGTGTCGGTCATGTAATACGAAGGAAGGACCGACGGAACGCGAACTACGTCGATTCCACTCTTCAATTCATTGAATTTCAACCATATGTCATCGCCTCCAAGGCAGATCTTAGAAAACACTTCCGAGTTGAAAGTCGAAACTGGCATGATTGAAGGCGGATAAAGAACTCCACCAACACCGGTCGAAACAAGTTTTGAGCTAGGCTCACGCATTTTTTTGTAGTTCCATAGCCAGGCATTATAAGGACTGCACTTTCCATTTTCATCATAAGTAATCAAATGAGTTCGCATTGCAGAGATACATTTGGGATATTTCAAATATGATGAATACAGTTTTTTAATCAAATGTCTTGAATAAATAACATCATCATCCACTGTAACTATGCATTTATCAGTGAACTCCTGCATGGAATAGAAATATTTCTTATGACAGATAAAATCATCACAGATATTTTTAATTTCCACACCAAATTTCTGAAGCTCGAGCATTTTTTCCGGCAATGAATCAATGCTTACGGTTTTATCCAGATAAAGAATTATTTTTTCAGGCTTCAAGCTTTGATTCAACAAACTCTTTAAAACTAAATGTAAATTCTTGAATCTTGGCTCAAAACTGGTCAACGAAACAACAACAGGAACAGTTTTTCCTGTATGTGAAATTTTCCTATGGGAAAGAGAAAGAAAAACAAGACAGGATGCAAACTTATATGTCCCCTTTCGCGTTATAAAAGAAATCTTTCTAATGATTTTTTCGCCGAGCGTTTTAGAATGACACGAAGATTTTTTATACTGTTCCTTCTTCTTGCGCTGAAAAATCATCTTCACATATTTCAATTGGCCCAAAGACAAAGAAAGTACAAAATAAAAAATAAAAAGAATAGATCCCTTAACAATTCCTGAAACTAAAAGATTCTCAATGAAAATGAATTTCAGAACAAGCTGTCCAACAACATGGAGCGATAAAAGGATCACAACATCTGGAACGATTGCCTTAACGAACATATTGATCTTCATCTTCATAGTGACTTTAATCAAGGCAAAAAATGTTATCGGGAACTGAATAAGATAAGCAAGGGCAATCATTCTTGAAACCACCAGAACATCATGGCTCATCATTCCGATAAACAATCCGGTAATTGTTATGGAAGTATTGATTATCGACGCAAAAAACATGGTTTTGGAATCCCCGGCAGCCATAAACAAAGATCCTGCTGTTCCGCTGATCATCTGTGTCCATATTGCAACGCTCAGAATCTGGAAATAATCAACAGCAACATGCCATTGAGAACCGTAAAGAATCAAAATTATTTCACGGGCACAGCAAAAACACAGAGGCTGAACAAAACATCCTATTAAGGACAAAGTTTTAACAACCTTGAGGTATTTCTCATAAATGGTTTTGACATCATTCTGGTAATCACTAAGTATTGGATGCAGCACAGGAGTAATGACATTGGTAATCTGCTGAACCGGATACAGCATGAAATGATAGGCCTTGTTGTATTGAGCAAGATCCTCGTTTCCAATGGCTTTTCCGATTATAAGCTTATCAAGGTTTCTGCTGAAATAGTTTACAAAATTAAATAAAAATTGAAAGCCCGTATAACTGCGGACGGAAAGCAAAACCGACAATTCAGGACGCAGCTTGAAGGCAACTTTAACATTTCTCAAGTTCCATAAAAAAATCAGGGTACTTTGAATTACAGACTGAATTACAAGTGCATAATATTTAAAACCAAGCAATGCGAGAACTATCGTAGTTCCGTATGTCAAAAAGGAAACAACAATCAGGCGTATTCCTATAAGCAGGAATCTCTTTTCACGTCCCAGCAATCCATTTGGAACAAGATTCAATGTATTGAAAAAAACTGAGATCGAAAGTATCAGACAAATAGGAATGTAAACATCATTTTTATAGAATCTGGCTATTGGCCATGATATTCCCATAAATCCAACTGCAAGAATTACAGCAAAATAGAAAGAAAATGTAAAAAGACTATTGATATTGTCCTGGGTAAAATCCTTTCGCTGGACAACAGCACTTCCAATACCACAGTTTGAAAGTACTGTAAAAAATGTAGTAAATACGCTGACTATTGCAACAATACCATAGTCATTGGGAGTAAGAATTCTTGAAAGGATTGAAGAAAAAAATATCCCAAGAAAAATATTAATGTATTTTGAGCAGGCAGTTATTAAAGCCGCTTTTTTTATTGAAACTTCGTTCGCCATTAGAAAATCCATCTGCCTCATTTATTGGTACAATTATATATACAAAACGACATTGATTTTATTATACTATTAAATGAGAATTTATTATACTGTTTATCAAACTGGAACTACTAAATGAAAATATTTTCCATAATGCTTGTAAAAGACGAAGCAGACATTGTTGCATCAGTCATTAAAGACGCTGAAAAATGGGCTGACAAAATTTTTATCCTCGACAACGGTTCAACAGACGGAACATGGGAAATCGTTCAGTCAATGAAAAACGATATAGTCACACCTTGGAAGCAGTATTTTGGACCCTATCATAATGGTCTCAGAGCTGATGTTTTCAATGAATTTAAACATCTAAGTTCTGACGGAGATTGGTGGGCATTTAAACTTGATGCAGATGAGTTTTATGCAGAAGACCCAAGAAAATTTCTCGAAGCAGTTCCTGCGAATTGTCATCTTGTAGCAAAAAAATCATTGGATTATTTCATATCAATTGAAGATTCTAAAGAATTTAGTTTTACCGGAAATTTTACACATGACAAGTCGTACATAAAATATTTAGGAAAAACCTGCTGGAGTGAACCTAGATTTTTTAAGTTCAGAAAAAATCTAGAATGGAAATCAGATCCAAACAACCACTACCCGCCAAAAATTGGAGTTCTTTCAAAAAGATTCATTCTCGTAAAGCATTACCAATACCGATCTCCACAACAGATTCAGAAACGACTTGATATCCGCAATTCAGCAGAAGCATTATTTGATTTCGACCTTGAAAATTCAACGGTTATGGA
>CALELJ010000142.1 GCA_937902445.1 uncultured Treponema sp.
AACAACTCCTTGGACAATTCCTTCAAATCTGGCTATCTGTTTAAATGAAGCACTGACTTACGCTGTTGTTAATACAGAAAAAGGCAATCACCTAAAATTAAATCTACAGACAGGAGAAAAATAAAATGAACAGAGTAGATATAAAGATCATCGCAAATAAAGGAGCTGTTGTTCCATGCTATAAGACGGAAGGAGCCGCCGGAGCTGATGTATGCGCCCTTCTTGAGGAAAAAGTTGTCCTTAAACCAGGTGAAAGAACGATTTTGCCAACAGGCCTTTTTTTTGAGATTCCACAGGGTTATGAAATCCAGGTGCGTCCTAGAAGCGGACTTGCCGCAAAAAACGGAGTGACTGTCCTGAATACTCCTGGTACCATCGACAGCGATTACCGTGGCGAACTTAAGGTCATACTCATCAATCTTGGTGATTCAGATTTTGAAATATCAAGCGGAGACAGAATTGCTCAGATTATTGTTGCACCTGTGACTTTGGGAAATTTCATTCAGGTAGAATCCATTTCAGAAACAGAGCGCGGTGCTGGCGGGTTTGGAAGTACTGGTGTCTGAAAATGAATTTTAAAACGTTAAGGGAAAAAATCGAAAAGATCCTGAACATGATTGATTTTGCCTGTGTCTATCTTTACAGGCAATATGTCTATTTTAAAATCATGTTTGCCAGAAAGACCAGAGAACTCAAGAAAATAAAGGTCATACGTACTGTCTATAGATTCGGCTATTATGCAGGTAAAAGAATCGGCAGCAAAAAAATCATGCATTTTTTTGTCGTGCGTACATACAGGCACAAGGCCATCAGGGAAAATATTCTCGTAAGATACATCGCAAAAGAACTGCTTTTGTATTTCTCCATCTGTTTTGCGTTTTTCTTTGTAATCTTTTTCGTAAACCAGATTTTACTTCTTGCGGAAACCATTCTGAAAAAGAGAGTTCCATTGGGTTCCGTAGTGAAGCTCATCACTTATTGTCTTCCTGCAATCATTGCCCAGTCTGCACCTTTTGCAACTCTGGTAGGATTCCTCATGTGTCTTGGCCGTCTTGTAACCGACAACGAGGTCCTTATCTTCCGTGCAAGCGGTCAGAAATACAGCCTCATCCTTAAATCAGTCCTTTCCATGGGAATGTTGATTTCTTTGTTCAGCTTCATAATGAACGATTATTTTCTCCCTCTGGGTACAATCAATTACAACAAGCTTTTCAAACAGATCATCGTCTCAAATCCTGCAATCGAACTTGAATCCATGTCCATAAAGCGAATGAACGATTCCACCATTGTAATCGGCAACGTCAACGGCAATAATGTAAGCGACCTT
>CALELJ010000143.1 GCA_937902445.1 uncultured Treponema sp.
AGATGGTTGGGTGCTGTTATGTTTTCCACGTAGTGGATTGGGATTTAAATATCGTCTCCAGTTAAATAATACAGTTGGAGTTATAGATAGTGACTATTATTTTACAATACAGAAAATGAGGATGATGAGGATGCTTTAAAAGAGGCTGTTATGACAGCTTTGGGTGATGCAATTAAAGCATTTAAGGATGCCAGAAGAGTTGAGGGAGAAAGCTTAAAAGCAGATATTCTTCTTAAACTTGATGATATGAGCGATTTTGTAGCATTTATCGAAAAGCGTCAGCCTGAAATTGTTGAAATGTATAAAACTAAGCTTAGGGATAAAGTTACTGAGCTTATGGATGAATTTGGTGTTCCAATCGACGAGAACAGATTTGCGATGGAAGTCACCATGTATGCTGATAAGGTATGTGTAGACGAGGAAATCGTAAGCAATGCCCTCAAAGTTTCCATTGAACATTGGGGAAATCCATCAAGCATCCACGAAGCTGGTACCGATGCCCGCAAAGTTTTTGAGGAAGCAAGAGTCCGTGCAGCAAATGCCCTTGACGTAAAACCTGAAACAATTTTCTTTACTTCAGGCGGAACGGAAAGCGACCACCTTGCTCTTCTCAGTGTTCTTTCAAGACCACAGAAAGGCAGCGTTGTTCTGAGCGCCATCGAACACCCTGCCCTCCGTGAAATGGCAAAAATGATCTCCAACTGCGGATGGAAGACAATCACCGTAAATCCAAACAAAGACGGAATCATAACAGCCGAAGCTGTTGCACAGGCAGTTGAAAACGATACTGCATTTGTGACTGTGATGGCAGTAAACAATGAGACTGGAGCAGTTCAGCCTGTAAACGAAATTGCAGACGCACTCGTAGAAAAAGCCGCAGGAAAAAGAAAACCGTTTTTTCATGTGGATTGTGTACAGGCAGCGGGAAAAATCAAGCTTGACCTGAATCATGCCGGAATCGACAGCGCCGCCTTCAGCGCACACAAAATCGGCGGTCCACGCGGCATCGGTATTCTATATCTTGCAAAAAATTTTGATTCATTCTTGAAAGGCGGCGGACAGGAAAAAAATATCCGCAGCGGAACGGAAAACCTTTTTGGTGCCGAGGCGATGTCCCAGTGCCTTTCAAAATACTGCATCTCTGAAAAAAACAGCGGTTCAATTGGGCGATATGAAACCCAGAAAAAATGGACAGAAGAATTCATTGGTGGTCTGATGAAAATCAAAGGCTGTGTCATGATTCCTCATAGCCGTGGAACTGAAACTTCAGCTGAATTTTCACCATGGGTTGTTCAGGCCGCATTCCCAGGAATTCCAGGACAGGTTATGGAGCGTGCCTTGAGCAGCAAAGGCTTCTACATCTCTACGGGAAGCGCCTGTTCCGCAGGACACCATTCAAGACCGATTCTTGATACAATGCAGATTCCAGCAAAGGAAAAGGAAAGCGCAGTAAGGTTCAGTTTTGGACACGACACCACAAAGCAGGGAATGGATGAATTGCTTGAGGCTGTCAATGAAGTCTGCCAGACCTTCTTCCACTAGGATGCTGTTCCGGCCAGGACTCCGGCCAATGCCACTTGAATTTATTTTTCAATAGTGATATTTTCTACTCATTCGGGACCCATTTTTAGGTCATCTTATTTTATAATCCAGTTACATTTTTAAGGAAGGAAGCTATGGCAATTCGTGGGGAACTCTTTACAACACAGGTTTCATTGGACAAGAGAAACTATTTTTTCAATGTAAAGGAAAACCGCAACGGCGACGTTTTTTTGCAGATCGTAGAAAGCAAAATCAAGGATGGAGATGATGAACGCCGCGCTATTGTTGTTTTTGCAGAAGACATGAAGAAGTTCTTTGGCGGAATGGATGAATCCCTCAAGTTCATCGAAAAGGAAGAAAAGGAAAGAGCAAAGATCCGCGCAGAAAAGAAGGCAGAAAAAGAAGCAAAGTATGCAGCACAGCTTGCTGAAAACGGCGACGCAGAACCTGCAAAGAAAATCTACCGCCGCAAGGGTGAAAGCCGTCTTGTAGCAGAAAGAAAGGCAGCAAAAAAGGACGGAAGACTTCACGTTGTTTCAAAGCGCAAGCCTTCTGATTCAGAAGAATACTAAACAGCTTGCCGACAGAAAAGGATGCACATGCAGGATTAAAAACCTACAGGGCATCCTTTTTTTTATTTCTTTTTTTTCTTGTCAATATTAAAGCTTAAACGCTGTATTGCAGATGGTCCGATACGGCGTATCACTTCAAGATGGGCTGCAGTCGGATAGCCCTTGTGTTTGGCGTATCCATATTCAGGATATTTTTTATCGTATTCAACCATCAGATGATCACGTTCAACCTTTGCGATTATGCTTGCGGCCATTACGGCAGGATAGTTGCCGTCAGCTTTGGGTTCGCACTTTACCATGCAGTCAATATCAGGAGCAAAGGTTCCGTCGGCCATGGCTTCGATTTTCCTGACATCTTCTATCATTTCTATTCCATTTTCTTTGCACCAGTCCGGAAGTTTTTCAATCATCTGGTTGTATGCAAGGGCCATGGCTTTCAGTGAAGCCTGAAGGATATTTATCCTGTCGATTTCATCGTGCTCCACATAGGCATGACCCCAGCAGCACTTTTCCTTTATCAGCGGAAAATTTTTTTCCCTTTTCTTTTCCGTAAGTTTCTTGCTGTCATTTAGGAGTTCAACAGGAAAATCTGGAGAAAGTATGACACAGGCTGCACTTACAGGTCCTGCGACAGGTCCTCTACCCGCTTCGTCAAGTCCTGCGAAAAACTTGAATTCCATCTGCTAAAACCCCTTTGATCTTACTTTCTGAAATTTCTTGTATACAGTAGATTCATCGCGGCCGAAAGGAACGGAAGCCTTGAGCTTAAGATCTGATTTTGAGGCGACTGTAACATCATCAAGTGCCACAGTACAGCCTGTAAATTCAGCACCACGGCATATGCCACCAATGACAGTCAATGACGAACCTGCAATACTGCATTCACAACCAGAAGCCTTGATGTTTACTGCAGAATCTCCGACAGAAGTAAAGCGGCAGCCTTTGGCCTCAAGCATTCCATTTTTAACAGAAATTCCAAGAGCACCGCTTTCAGATTTCACGGTAAAGCCGCAGTCCAGTGAGGAAATTCTGGAATTCAAAGTTTCAATCAAAACACAGTTCTCATAGGCTGATGCGGAAAATTCACAATCCTTGAGTCTTAGATTTGCATTTTTTGCTTTTATTGCCGTAACAGCCTCGTTTGCTTTTTTATCATGTTTTTCAAGATAGCAGTTCCCAATGGAAACCTTGGCATCTGAAATTTCAATGACGGAATTTTCCACAAGAACAAGACGGCAATTGCTTCCCTTGATTTTACAGTCCTTGTTTATTGAGTAAACTCCCCTGTCAAGAATGAATGTTCCGCTGACATGAAGGCGTGTTTCCTTGTCAGAACTGTTGATAGCATCAAGAGCCTGGTCAAAAGAAGTAAAAGGATTGACAAAGGAACCGTCAGACTTTTTTGAAGGCGAGGCAGTAGACAAAAGGTAATAATTCAATTCATCGAGGATAACCCTATGCTCAACCACATCGCTTTTGTTTCCAGCCTTGTCCCTGGCATAGGCCGACACCTTGTAGACAGTTGCCTTGTCAGGCGATGACTTGATGACGATATCATTGCCCGTATATTTTCTGAACTTTGAACCGATCTTGATTTTTGAGAAATCCACATCCTCATAGCTGCCTTCAAAATAAAGAGGTTCACTTATGGAATAAAAAACATCGCCATCAGACCTGCACTTTATGCTGAGCACCACGGAACTTCTTGAAAGAGGATTTTTATCAGACGAAAGAATCACAGGATTTTCAGGTGCCATTCTATCGATGGAAAATTTGAATTTTTCACGCCCATGAAGATTTCCGTCAAGATAAACGGCAGGCTCAAAGGTTGAGGAAACTTCTTCACCTTTGAAAACATCAACCACAATGGATTTTTCACCATTCTCAAAAAAATAGTTTTCATCGCTTTTGATTCTGAATTCAACAGAACCATCTTTTCTTACAACTTTTGAATATGATGGCTTTACAGGAATTCTGAAGCCGTATATCGCATTGCCTGCTCTGTAATCCACAGACTGGAATTTCACCACATGAGGTTTCTTACGGTCGATCTCGATTTCCTTTGAATCGCTGCTCCACATTCCGTCATCGAGCTGATAAATGTAGTTTCTGTCGGTAAAGGCAAATGTATTCCAGTTTCTGATTTCATAGGGAACCCTTACGGCAACATTGTTTTTCTTTACGGAAGGCAATACATGGATAACCGAATGCCAGCTGTTTATTCCATCAGATACAATGAAAGGAACATAACGGTCAAGACCGTTTTTTGAATCAAGAGTTATCGATTCATTAAGAAATGGTCTTCTTTCATTATCAAAGGAATATGAAAATTCTTTTGGAAGCGTGTATTCAGTTCCGCCTGTATACGAAATGATCTGGGATGACTCAAAATTCTTTTCAGCAAAAGTACGGCACTCCTGGGATGCGACGGAATTTTCATAAGGCACAACCCTGTAGTCGATTCTGAATTCCTTTTTATTGCCGTCAAAATCTACAGCACCGATGCGTACACAGACATCACCTTTTTTTTCAATCAGAACTGGACCGTCATAGGCAAATCCAGAAACAAAAGGATCAGTTCCGGAAAAAGAGTAGTAAAGCTCCAGTGCACTGGAAGAGTCCAGGACAAGCACCTGCTGATTGCACCATTGACCCACGGCAGGGCTAATGATGTCCTTTTCAGAAAATGCTGAAGCAAAAAATGAGGCGAAGAAAAAAACAATACCGGCTGACAGAATCTTTTTCATAATCTTTTAATTGTCCTTAAAAATCGGTTCCAGAACTTCACGGAGTTCCGGATATGGCTTATAGAAATTTTCTTCCAGTTCTTCCTTTGTAAGGCCAACAAGTTCATGGCTGTTGTAGTTTATCCATGGATTGTTTGCTGAATCTGAAATATCGAATTTTCTGCACCAGTAGTCAGGCTTGATAGGAGGCTGTTCCCTGTCTGCATAAATTTTATAATCGTGGACAGCAACCTTGATGTTTTCCCTTGGAACGCCTTTTTCAATGAAAATATTCACGAGAAAATCTATTGTCCTGCCCGAATCATAAATGTCATCGCAGATAAGAATCTTGTCTCCAGGCCTAAGATATTCAGGAGCATAAGTCCATCCGTCTATATGAACTCCAGTATGCTGGGAAACATCCGTATAGCTGTGGGCAACAACGGCGGCAAAAAGAACAGGCTTATGGTTCTTTAGGGCAACCTTGTAGTATTCGCTGATTACATTTGCCATGTAGGCACCGCCACGAAGTGAGGCATAAATTACATCAGGAACAAATCCATCTTCCTGATAGATCTTGTGTGCAAGCTTCAGGGCATCAACCCTTACTGTGTCATAAGGCAAAAATTCTTTCATATTTATCTCCAAAAAAAATGGCCGGTCAAAGGCCAGCCAATTATACAAAATTTATGTAAAATTTTCTATTTAAGTTTGTTGCCCCTAAGCTGCTGGTATACAGCCCTTCCGGAAAGAACAACATCCTTTCCGCTTTGTGTGATCTTACCAAGAAATCTCACAGGTTTTGTTTCATCCACAGAAGGCTGAGGTGCCTTGTCAAAAACCACGTGAACGAGACCAACCTGAAAATTCTTGTTTTCACTTGGAATATAATCCACAAGAAGATCGCATCTCCATGATCCGTCTTCATAGAAAACTGAATTTGTGACCATGCCATCCCAGATTGCATAGCAGTCAAGATAGAGATGTGTATTTTCCGCAACTGTATTGTACGGATAATTGTCCTTGAGGGAATCAAAAGTAGGTTCCTGGAGAAGATCCATTACAGACTGGGCCTTCTGCTTAATATGCATGGAAGCATTGCTGTTGATGATCCTGTTGAGTTCAACCTGGCAGGCGTTGTCACGGGAAGCTGCAAAATATTTTTTTGCTTCACGGAATGACTTCTGGATTTCTTTTGTCGTCAGGGTGACCTTGAATTCACCTTCAGCCGCGTTCAGCTGAACTGCACTGAGAAGTTCATCCTCAGACAAAGAGAACTTCTGCTCGATGGTATTTTTTTCCACAGGGACAAGTCTTGGCTTTGGTTTGTAGACCATCAATGCTGAACAAGCAGCACCGATCAGAATACCCGATAGAATGCAGTTTCTGATAATGTTTGGATTTACCCCAAGCGGAGGATAGAATTTGCGGATCTCACCTGTTTCTGTCATTTTAACGATTGTCTCAAGCTCACCGTCTTTTCTGATGAACTCAAGAGCGGCCTTTGCAGTTTCGTTTCCCGGATCATTATCAAGAACCTGAAGATAGTATTCCACTGCCTTTCCAGTTTCACCGCGACGCATGAAAATCACAGCCTGCCCAAGCAAAAGCCTTGTATTCTGAACAGAAATTTCCCTGGCCTTTCTGAACATCTCGGAAGCCTTGCCGGCAATGTCTGCGTAAAGAAAAGCGATTCCGAATGTCACATAATAATCGGCAACACCTTCATATTCTTCCTCACAGTTTTCAAGAAAGCGTATGGCCATCTGAAATTTTCTGCGCTTGAGAAGGTATTTTGCTGTATCCAGGGATGAACGTGCCATTTTTATCTGCCGGCTCCAAGTCTTTTCAAAATCGAATCAAGTTCCTCATGAAGAGATTTGAATTCAACATCCTGGTTTTCGTCAACTCCGTCCTTGAGGGAATTGATTCTTTCGATGAGGTCCTGGATGTAGTCAGGATCAAGCTGAGCCTCTGATATTTCCCTTGTCTTTACGAAAGCTTCCTTTGAAGAAGCCGGAAGGTTGTCCAGAATATTTGGTGTCACCTTGTCGAATTCTTCTTTTGTAAGCTGAGTTGGTTTTGGAGCAACATTTGTTTTTGTCGCACCATTTTTTGCTGCTGAACCAAGAGCCGTCTTTCCGTTTTCAAGATCAGAAAGGAACTGAAGTCCCGCAGGAACATTGCTTCCAGATGCTACGGAAATATAGAACCCATAGCTTGAAGTTCTGAATGTATCAAGGTAGGCAGAAGGCCAGTTTACGGCGATTGCCGAATTGTTGTAGGAAGTAACTGAATTGAAGCTCTTTGATGTCTGTACAGACGGAATCCATGAAGAGCTGTCTATCTTGTCCAGACATCCCAAAGTAACGTACTCAGTTTTTGAAACTTCCTTTCCGCCAAAGAGGAACTGTATTGCAGCCTCCTTGTTTGAAGAACGGATCCAAAGTTCTTCATCCATGGATTGGAACTGGATTTCTGAATTGATTGACCTTCTCAAGGCTGTTGAGAAATGTGCAGGTGTGTTTTCACCGAGGGTCGTGTCAAAGATTCCCTTTACGGCAAATGACTGAATGGATCTTCCAATGTTGATTACAAAAACAGTCATTCTGATCATGTCAATTCTGCTTGAAGTTGCGATTGATGGCATGAGTGTGAAATCAAGTACAACCTGAACTTCATTTGAAATGAGATAGGCCATCTGGGCTCCAAGAGGAGTGTTTCTTGCTTCCGTCTTGATGTCGCTTGACGACTGCAGCTTGTATTCATTGTTTCCGACCTTCACTGTGAAATATGATGAGATAAAGGAATCACGGGAACAAAGCAAAGGAACATAGTTTCCCTTTTCTGCAACAGTATAAAGTCCAAAAGTTCCTTCGTCACCGTCAAGAATGAGATGTATGTCATCCCTTTCAATTTCAATGAGGTTTCTCGTATGCTGAACATACTGGATCTGATTTGGATTTGTGATTGGACGACCAACGCGTACACGGTTACCGGCGCCATCCCTTACGTAATTTCCCTTTGAATCATGGGCAAAGTACTTATAGTCAGGATCATCACGGATATCGTGCTCTTCATTTACGGCAGTTTCCGATGGTTCCGCCTGTAAACCTTCCTCTGACTGGGCAAACAAAAGAGACGGTCCCATCAACATCAATGAGAGAAAGGCAATTCTTTTAATCAAACTCTTTTTCATCATTTTGCCTCTTTTGTATTTCTTTCATCTAAAAGTCTCTGGATGAGAGCAGCCTTTGCCTTAAGCGACATTACGTCCTCATCAGGTTTTGAAGATCCGCCTGCTGAACCTGAAACTGACACAGAATCCATCAGGTACTCGCCTTCACCGCTTCCATCGTATGAAACTTCAGTCTCCGAAGGAGTTCCGCTTTCAAGCTCCTGGATGCGCGAATTTGCGGCACGAAGCTGTTTTCTAAGTTCCGTATCATCATCAGCCTGAATCATCCTAAGCTGCTTTTCATAATGTTCACGGGAATTGAGGTATTCCTCACCTGTCATTTTAAGGAGATAGAGAAGTTTCTGTTCCCTGTCATGCTGGGTGATAAGATAAAGTTTGAATTCAGCATCTGATTTTTTTGAGCTTCCAGGAAATTCCGAAAGAATCCTTTCATAAAGTGCTCTTGCTGTATCAAAGTCGTAATCTTCGTAGAAGCATTCTGCAATCCAGTAAAGTGCAGACGAATACATCGTGCTTTCAGGATACTCGTTGCAGAAGCTGCTCAATGCCATTACGGAATTATCATTGAGTCCAACGCTGTGATATGCGCGACCTCTCTGATATTCAACAAATGAAATCAATTCACTGTCGGGATAGACATCAATAAAATAATCGCAGTCATTTATAGCGGCATCAAAATTGCCGGAATAAACTTCGCTCATGATGATCATATACCAGTTTGAGTCTGTGGCAAATTCGCTGCTTTTGACGCTCTGCCTCAGGTAAATGCTTGCATCATTCCATTCACCTTTTTTATATGACGCAAGCCCCTGCACAAAGGAATCTCTATATGCCGCAGAAGAAACACTGTATCCAGCCGGAACTGCAAGCAAAGGCAGACAAAGCAGGATCAGTTTACGAATCAATTTCTGAATATGAGAGCGGTTTAATTCCATTCCAAATTCCCCCTGAAAAATGACGAGCCTGAAACTACAATATCAGTTCCTGCTTCGACAACATCTTTCAGGGTTTCCTGGTTAACACCGCCGTCAACAGAAATGAGAAATTCATAGCCCATCTCTTTCTGTATATCGGCAAGTTCCTTAACTTTTTTTAGTGTATATGGAATAAGTTTTTGTCCACCCCAGCCAGGGTTTACAGTCATTACAAGCACAAGGTCTACAAAGGGAAGAAGTTCCTTAATGGCAGACACAGGTGTTGCTGGACATATGGCGATTCCGGCTTTCTTTCCTTTTTCATGGATGAGCTGAACACAACGGTCGGCATGGGCTGTGGCTTCAATATGGAAAGTTACAAGATCAGCGCCTGCTTCAATGTAGGATTCGATGGAGTTTTCAGGCTTTTCTACCATTAAATGTACATCAAAGGGAAGATTGCTGTACTTGCGGATTGACGAAATCACAGGCTGACCGTATGTAACCTGTGGAACAAAATGCCCGTCCATTACGTCAACATGAACATATGAACTTCCCTTTTCTTCTATCAATTTTAGAGCACCCTTGAGATCGCCAAAATCGGCTGACAGGAGTGATGGTGATAAATATTTTTTGTCTTTCATACTCTGAATATTTTATTGAATATGGAAGATTTATGCAAATTATTTTCCTAGGACAGGTCCTTCATGAGATGCTCGACTTTTTCACGGGTCGCAAGTTCCTGGGAGAAAGCACTGGCGGAACCGGTGCACACGGCCATCTTCAGGGCCTTTTCAAAATCGTGGCTTTCATTCCATCCGGCAATGAATCCTGCTACCATGGAGTCCCCTGCACCTACGGAATTCACCACAGTTCCTTTTGGGGCGCCGACGGCGTATTCAGTTCCGTCTTGAGAAAGAAGAACGGCACCTTTTTCTGCCATGGAAACAAGAACGTTGCGGGCACCTTTTGCGGCAAGTTTTTTTGCGTAATCAAGGGCCTGTTCCTGGCTTTCAATTTTGACATCGAAAAGTTCACCAAGTTCATGATGGTTTGGCTTTATGAGGAAAGGTCTGTGCACAAGGGTTTCAAGCAGAAGATTTCCCGTAGCATCCACTATGACAT
>CALELJ010000144.1 GCA_937902445.1 uncultured Treponema sp.
CTGTCGGGCAGGGGCTTTTTATTTCTTTCTGCGTTGAAAAAAAATTCTTCTTTTTTATTTTCGATGACAGGGAAATCCATGAACCTTGAAAGGGAGAAAACTTCGATTCCTTTGATCGCCATGCTTTCAGGTGTGAGAGTGTATGTTTCAGTTCCGTAGCTGCGGGACTGGGTGCATTGTGTCTCAAACCACCAGGAAAACAACCTCATGCGTTTATCCGTAATGATGCTGTTGCCATTGTAGTCTTTTTCTGTAGTTGGATTTGCACTGAACAATGCGGCTGAATTAGCAGTTTCCGATGTCTTTGTTCTGGAACTTTCTGCGTGGGCTTTTTCTTCAAATTTTGATCCGCGTATGTGGGTTTCTTTTCCAGGGTATCCAAGATCCATTCCCGCCATGAAGATTTTTGATGCCTTGCAAAGCCGTGCAAAATCCCATGCGCTTGTGGTGACGCTTCCTCCTGCGGCAAGTTTTCCTTTTTCGCCTGTCTGTGATTCAAAAAACTGCCCGATTGGAAACAATGATGAAAATAAGACTATTTCCTTGCATTTGAATCTCAATACGGAAGGGTATGCGGCGATTTCTGTGATCAGGACGGATGAAGGTGCGGAAAGGAACTCAAGATGCAGCGAACAGTAATATTGTGGATCTGCAAGAATTATGAAATCCGGCTCGACATTCTGCCTGAGGCATGCATGGAGTGCTGTGTCGACACAGACTATTACGGCGCGTTTCTTGATTTCCGCAAGATGTGGCAGAACTGATTTTAGGGATGGACCTGCCGCAAGTATCACAAATGGAATTTCTTTTCCAAGACCACTGTATTTATTGACTCCGTCGAGGAATTGCAGGTAGTCCAGGTTTCTGCAGCTGTTGTTCAGCCATAGACGTGCAAATTTTTCCAGTGTATTTGTGTTTATTTCTTCCTTCTGTGAATTCTGCCTGAGGGCATTTTCAACAGCCTGAAAGTAACTTTCATTGTGGGCGCATTGTGCCTTTGTTCTGTATACGGCCGTAGATTCGCTTTTGCATTTGCCAAGAATTGAACAGACTTCTTCTTCACTGGCTCCCAATAAAAGGATTATTTTTGCGTGTTTGAAGACATCGCTCCAGTCAAGCACTTCGATTGCAGAAAAAAATCTCGACGGATCTTTTTCTATGAGAATCATTGTTGTGTCTGGATGTTTTTTTGCAAATTCTATTGGACCATAACCAAGACCAAATCCAAGGAATATGGCTGTGTCATGTTTTACCGGATCAAATGAAGATATGAGCGTTTCAGCTTCCCTGACAGGATTGTATTTGGAATGGAGAAGAAGACCGTTGTATTTTGCGGTAACGGTTCCGTTTTTGCCTTCTTCAAAAACAAGGTCGCCGGATTTCTTCATCTCCAGTGAATTTGATAGATCCGGGAACCTCTGCTTGAAAAGATCAATGTTTTTATTCCAGAAAGAGTTCAATTGTCATGTTCTCCGTAACGGGTGTTCCGGGTTCCGGATTCTGGTCTACAACCCAACCTTCGCCATCGATTACAATTTTAATGTCGTCCTTGTCCAGCAGTGGAAGAAGATCTCTCTTTGAGCGTCCCTTGAAGTCAGGTACGTTTTTTGAAATTGAAAGAGGCTTTATTTCGCTTAGAGAGAATTTTCCTGAATGTTCAAGGCTTGCTGCGTTTTCTCTGTTGATTCCAAGGTGGTCGATGATTTCATCTGCTGCCTTTGCGATTACCGGGGCAACGATGCGGCCTGCGTATGTCTCGCCCTTTGCTTTCTGTATTACAATGTACAGAATGATCTGAGGGTTGTTTACAGGGAAAATTGCCATACAGTTTGAAAGAAAGTCCGTGCGGCTGTATCCACCGTTTATCGGATCTGCCATCTGGGCTGTTCCTGTCTTTACGCCGATGGAAATATCCCTGAGGGATGCCTTTGATCCGGTTCCGCTTTGTGCTGTGGTTTCCATGCAGCTTAAAAGATAGTCTGCCGTCGATGAACGGAGAACCCTGTTTCCATAGGTTGTCTCATGTTTATATTTTACGTTTCCGTCTATGTCCGTGATTCTCTGGATGAATGTTGGCCTTATGAGCACACCTTTGTTTGCAAGGACAGTTGCAGCCTGAACCATCTGGATTGCGCTGACGCTGATTTCCTGTCCGATTGACATTGTAGGTTTGCTTCGTGCTGACCAGTATTTGTCAGTCTGATTTTTTACGGAACCTCTTGTTTCGGAAGGAAGCTCAACTCCAGTTCTCTCACCAAATCCAAATCTTCTGATGTATGAAAGGAATTCATCGGTACTGATTTTTTCACTCATCTGTGCAAGTGCGTCATTGCATGAAAACTTCAGGGCTGTCCTTGCGTTGAGCCATCCGTGGTGTTCAAGACAGGTAATCTTTATTGTTTCTCCAAGGTTTGTCCTGCGCTGATAGATTCCATCGCAGAGGAAACTGTCGTCAGGTGTGATTGACGATGAATCAAGAAAAGAAGCGACTGAGAAAATCTTGAATACGCTGCCAGGTTCATATGCTGTAACGGAGGCCCTGTCGGTTCTTTCTGCGGTTGTTGCGGCTCCGTATTCGTTAAGGTTTGCCGAAGGAAGGCTTATGTATGAAAGGATTTCTCCATTTGTTGCGTCGGCTGCAATGAGCATGATGCTTTCTGCCTGTGTTTCCTTCATCGACTCTGCTGCAATTTTCTGAAGCTTGTACTGGAGCCCTGCATCGATTGTCAGGTATACGTTGTCGCCGTGTATTGTTCCGGTTGAAGTGGAATCGATTTCCGGTGAAAGTACTGACTGCTGGGAATATTCTATTCCGCTTAAACCTGTTCCGTCGTCTCCCATATAACCGATGAGCTGGCTTGCAAGATTGTTTTCAGGATAAATGCGGCCCGGGATTCTGTCAAAGCCGGTGAAATTTGAAAAATTGTTTTCGGATACGATTTTCGTAAGCTCATCGTACTGGTCCTGTGTAACTTTCTTCTTTAAATAAACAAAGTTAGATTTACTGTTGCTTTCAATTTTGTTCTGGATTTCTTCAGGATCGCAGTTCAGCGTAGGAGAAATTTTTTCGGCAAAGAAAGCCGGATCTTTTATGAGTTTTGGAGTTACTACAAGATGATAAAAATTTGTCTGGACGGCCAGCGGTTTTCCGTTCCTGTCAACAATTGAGCCTCTTTCAACGACTGGTGCCGGAGGTATCAATTTTCTTCTTGGTCCAAAGGCGAGCACTGTGAATTTTACGACTACCGCAATGAAAACCAGACTGAAAACAGAGAGAGTGAATATAACTCCGCCTTTCTTAAAATGAGACATCATCTTACCGTAATCCTGCCCAATATATTTTCCTGAGGAACAAAACCGTAGGTTCTGGAATCAATTGAATTGGTATAATTGTCACCAATTGCAAGAATGGTTCCTTCAGGTACAGAAGTAGTTTCTTTCAACAGATTGTATTGCAATTCTGTCAACGGGTACTCTTTCTTGTTTGCTCTCAAAGTATATCCCGATTCAGTTGAATATTCTAGTAGAGTGTTTTCTGTGGCAACGCATCGTTTTACCACAAGTCTGTTTTTATAGAGGAAAACGACAATGTCATTTTCTTTTGGATTGTTCCAGCTGAACAGGCGGCTGCTTCCAAAGGGTTTTGTGATTCCGTATGCCAGCTTGTTGACGAAAATTTTCTGACCGTCGGATAGGGCAGGTTCCATTGATTTTCCCTGAACCTCAAGAATGTCGAGAAAGAAAAATTTGATGATGATGCCTATACAAATGCCTGTGAGTAAAGTCAGTGCATAGCCTGGAACCTTAAATTTCCTCATACCATATAATCGACAGTATTTGACCTTTTTTTGAGGTCACAGACAATTAATTTCTGTTTTTCTAATATTGCTTTGTTTTTCTGTCGATAATTGAAATATGGAAGTAATTGATTGTTTTGAAATCAGCGGCAGACCACGTGTAAGAAAGCCAAGGGCAAAGGCCGTTGCCTTGAACTCCAGAAAACAGGTAAAGAGAAATCCGGTGTTCTCATATGGAAATACCGGTGTAGAAAAATCGAAGATATCTCTCACGGAAATTTTCAGAAACCTTAAATCAAATTGCATTCTTCTTTGCAAAAATGTAAGGCAGAGCGCAAAAATCATGCTTGTCGTTCCTGCTACGGCACTGCTTTGTGTTGTTCCTTATGGAGTGTCAAAAATTATTTCCTGGCAGAACAGCTTCGTTCATCAGCTTGATATGACTCCTTCTGTAAATTCAGAGGCGGAACTTCTTGATGGTGCCATGACGGAATTCGCTTTTGGAAAGACAAGTTATTACGACAGCGATGGAAACATCTTTGATGAAGACAGCGTCAAGCTTGTTTCTTCTGTAAAGAATCTGAAGCAGGCCGTGACTTTCCAGAACTATACAGTGAAAGCTGGTGATACCATCAGCGGAATCTGTCAGAAATTCGGGCTGTCGAATATTTCTACATTGATTGCCGTAAACAACATCGGCAACGTTCGTTCCGTATATACAGGCCAGAAACTGAAGGTTCCTTCCGTAGATGGACTTATTCATACAGTTGCTAAAAACGAATCCATTGGTTCGATCGCAAAAAAATACAATGCTGCAGTTACTGACATCATTGACACAAATGATCTTTCCTCTGAAGTGCTCATCGAAGGAACTTCTCTTTTTATTCCTGGAGCAAGACTTGACTCAAATACACTCCAGAAAGCAATGGGTGAAATTTTTGCAAATCCATTGAAGTGCAAGTACAGGATTACATCACGCTTTGGCTACAGGCTTGATCCTATTACTGGTGTTGCTTCGACACACAAGGGCATTGACCTTGCCTGTCCTACAGGAACTCCTATCTACGCATCCCGCAGCGGAAAAGTTCTCAAGTCATCTTTTTCACCTTTGTATGGAAACTATGTTGTCATTGAACATGTGGACGGATACCAGACACTCTATGCCCATATGAGCAAATCCCTTGCAAAAAAAGGCGACCGCGTATCTCAGGGAACAAAAATCGGTCTTGTTGGAAGTACAGGATATTCAACCGGTGCCCACCTCCACCTGACTGTATATAAGAATTCAAAGCCAATTGATCCTTTCACGGTTTTAAAATAACCGGCTCTTAAATGAATATGGAGACGAAAAATGAAGAATAAAAAACTGCTGATTTTTTTCCTGGGAATAGTGATATTGATTTCAGCTTCTCATGTTTATGCAAAGGTAAGGTACGATGGAATCGATCTGAACCCTGATGGCAGGATTTTGTATACTTCCGTCCGCCATGTACCGGGAGTCCCTGACTATAAAAGTCTGTATTGCGCCAAACTTGGAGAGGATAGAATCAAGGGAACTCCTGAGATTCTTACCTGCTTTCCTGAGAGAATGGAACTCCTTTGTGATGAAAAGGTACTCCAGATCAGAAATATGAACGGCATTTCAAGATTCAGCATTGATGACGGAAAAATAATGCACATAACGGAAAACAGCAGGCTTTCAAGATCCTATGCAAGAACCTATCCTGTTTCCGTTAGCAGCGATGGAAAATGGTATTGCTGTGTGGAGCGTTCAAAAAATGCAACAGGACGCCTTGTGCTTGTAAATTCCAAAACCATGCTCAGAAAAATTCTTGTGGAAAATGTTGATATTGATTATTCAGAAATCAGGGTGAAATGGTCTCCTGATGGAAAAGCAATTCTGTACGAGAATAACAATGCAGTTTACTTTGCTACTCCTGAAGCTGTTTTCAAGAACCTTCAGATCAATGAAAATTTCCGCAAGATTGGCGACGGAACAATTGAAAGCGTTCAGTGGACACAGGACAGAAAAATAATCTACCTGAAAAATGACATCGTCTATAAGATCGAACAGAATGAACTTTATACCCGCGGTCTGTATTCTACACTTGTTGGAAGCGGTGAAATCATCGGAAGACTTCCAGTTTCATTTGATGGAGTCACAGATAAATTCTGGTGCAACTCAAATGGGAGTAAGCTTGCAGTAATTTCCAGCGGGAACATCCTGTCACTTTACTCAATGAACCAGAAGGAAAAGAATGACTATATAAAAATTGACATGATCTATACCCTCACAGAAATGAGCGGAACATGCCTTGGTCATAGAATCTTCTGGAACGGTGATAAACCGGTTCTTTGGGTTGATTCCCTTGACTATGAGTCCAATGAAAAGACAAGCAATATCTATGCGATCGAAGAAGAACTGAATTACATATTCCAGGCAAAGAATACCATTGATCCTGTTGTATCCTCAGACTTCAAAAAAGTTGCCTATACCGACAACGGAACATTGCGCGTGTTCGATATTTCTACCATGACGGAAACTGCGTCGTACAGTGATGATACTGTGGTCTCTGTTGCATGGTGTGGAAAAAATTCTCTTTATGCCGGCGGAAAAAATACGGTCAGCAAATTTAATATCATCACCCATGATGTGGAACGTGTCCTTGTTTCTTCAGTAGATAAAGCCTATTGGGAATCAGGAATGATAATCGCAAAGTCTGCTGATGGAAAAACAACGTACTGCTACGATACTGAAAAAAAGACCTGGAAAAACTATGAACTTCCAGAAATCGTACTCAATGCAAATGACAGAAATGGCAGCTTCCGTGTCTTCCTCAGTGAAGCGGCAAATCCTGACTTTGAAAACACTATCCTTGTCCGCTATCTTTCTGGAAAGGCTTTGACATATTCAGTGTTCCCGGAATCATTGAAAAATGAAAATAAGAACCACAGGGTTGCATTGGCCTTTGATGCCCTTGAAAATTCCGAGGGTCTTGGAAATGTACTTTACACACTTTCTGAATTCGGAATCAAGGGAACATTCTTCCTTAACGGTGAATTCATCAGGCGATATCCGCAGAAAACTCAGCTCATAGCAAACTCACGCAACGAATGCGCTTCCATGTTCTATACTACTGCAGATCTTGTTGCCGGAAATTTTGTAATTGATGACAGTTTCATTACACGTGGCCTTGCACGCAATGAGGATGAATTCTTTGCTGCTACAAAGAAAGAACTTTCACTTATGTGGCATGCTCCTGAGTATCACGATAATGAGATCATAAGGAATGCAGGAAAATCCGCAGGGTACCAGTATGTCAGTGCGTTTACAGGAATCAGTGATAAGGTTACCTACGAGATTTCCGCAAAAACAAATGCTGAATACAGGTCAGCAAGTGAACTGATCGATTTGATTACGGAAGAACTTCATGACGGAATGATAATTCCGGTTTCAATAGGAAAGACTTCCGGAACAAGAAAAGATTATCTGTATGAAAAACTGGATCTTCTCATATCTGCAATTCTTGACAAGGGTTATGAAATCACAGACATAAGAAGTCTAAAACAGTGATGCTGTCCTGGAAACAATGTTTCCCCAAAGCCGGAACAATACTCCGGCTTTTTTATTTTGTCTGTCGGCTACAAGTGGGATTTTTCTGAGATTTTTTCCGTCTAAGGAATAATTGAGATAGCCGAGTTCCTGTCCGCACTGAACTTCACCATTGACGTATGGTGGAATGTTTACTGTCACTTCAATCATTGAAGCGGCATCTTCAGGCGTTGTACCTGTAATGAATGGTACGGAAAATTTTTCATCCATTGCAGATATAAGCTTTATGCTCTTCCATTCAGTTCCGGAACATCCGATCGTGTAAGTTCTTTCCTTTCCATTGCCTTTGTAGGGAGCGAATTTTGAGAATGCAAATTCCATCAATGTTGTTCCGTCCTGGATTCTGAATTTGTTTCCCTGAACGCTGCCTCTTCCAGGTCCTTTCATCGTGATGGAAATGAATCTTCTTCCGTTTCGTTCTGAAGTAAGTGCGATGTTGTATCCGCTTTCATAGATGAAACCTGTCTTAAGACCATCGCAACCATCCAGAAGTCCAAGAAGCTTGTTTGTGTTGTACTGAATCACGGCCTGGCTGTCACCCTGGTTTTTCTGTTCCTTCGGCAGATTTTTT
>CALELJ010000145.1 GCA_937902445.1 uncultured Treponema sp.
GATGGCCTTTTCAGAAGAACGGTCAACAAGGTTAAGGATTTCAACGATGGAATCAACACCACCGGCTGCCGTATAGTCTTCAGAAGACAATGTAGAAAGTTTCTTTTCAAGAACGCGTTCAACTTCACGGAGAACTTCAGGAGATGTACGGTCCATTGTTGCAAGACGCTTTGAAACTTCCGGCTGGATTTCAGGAGGAAGATTCTGAAGGATCTGGGCAGCTTTCTGAGGTTCAAGATAGGCAAGAACAAGAGAAATCGTCTGCGGATATTCCTGCTGAACGAAGTTGAGCAAATGAGCAGGGTCAGTACGACGGATGAAGTCAAACGGACGAACCTGAAGGCTTGATGTAAGACGGTTGATGATATCAATGGCCTTCTGTGAACCGAGGGACTTTTCAAGAAGCTCGCGGGCAAAATCAATACCACCGGTGGTGATGAAGTTCTGTGCCTGCATGAGTTCCTGGAATTCCTCAAGAACCTGATCCTTAAAGTCTGCGTCAATCGTATCGAGACGTGCAATTTCAAATGTAAGAGTTTCTACTTCATCTTCACGAAGATGCTTCATGACATCGGAAGCAACATCGCTACCTACAGCAACAAGGAAAATAGCTGCCTTCTGGCGACCTGTAAGGTTCTTGTAATCTTTGGCACCGCCTTTCTTTTTTCCTTTCTTGCCATCGACCATTTCTTCAGCCATAACTTATTCCCCCTTAAGCCACATTGAAAGAACATTCGCAAGGTCTTTTGAGTTAAGACCATTTCCTGAAAGGATATTTGCACCGGCGTTTCTTCCCGATGCCAAATATCTGGCGTTTGCCTCAACGGCGTTGTTTTGTGCCCTCACGATTGTGTCCGGAGGAAGAATGTTTCTTGAGATGCCAAATGCGCATGCTTCCTCAAGAACCGAATTCTCCAGACTTGCATTATAGGACCCGCCGAGAGCATCGAATCCTTTTTTTATTCTCTTCAATTCTGAATCTGAAAAATACTCATGCAAGGAATCAGCGGTAAATCCCAGTTCACCGAGAAGAACTGCAGCCTTTTCCCTGCCTGATAGTTTAACCTGCTTTATGAAACCATTCTGAAGCGGAACCATATGCTATTCCTCCATGAGCCATGTACGGATAAGCATTGCGACGTCTTCCGGATGTTCCTTTGCCATGGCAATGGCGTTTTCCTGAAGCTCGGCACGTTTGCGCTCTTCGACGGACATTGTGACTTCCATACCCTGCTGCTGGGCCTCCATAAGAGCCCTCTGGCGTGCTTCTTCCTGCTCGCGGATTCTTGCTTCTTCCGCAAGACGGCGGCGGCGTTCAATTTCACGGCTGATGATACGGAATACGATGAAGGCGATGAGAATGACTGCAACACCGACAAGAGTAAACATTATGGTTCTGTTGCGGTTAAGACGGGCGATAAATGCAAGGTCTTCCGCATCATGTTCTTCTGAACGGTCAAAGGCGATGTTGGTAACAACAACATTGTCTCCGCGTGCCTTCTCATAACCTACGGCACCCTGGACCATTTCACGGGCATTGGCAAGCTCCTCAGGAGAAATGGCAGTATACTTTCTGCGAAGATGTCCAAACTCAAGGATAGGACTGTTCTTCTCGTTGTATTCAAGTTCCCATCTACCGTCGATATTGACGGAAACAGTGACACGCTCAATCTGAGGAGATGTGTTCTCAGAAACAACCTTCTCGTTGAGGGCATAGTTTCTCTTGGCACCGTCTTCAGTAGATTTTCCGATGACATTTGACATATCAGAGTAGACAGGAGGATTCTGACCTTCAACGCCGGCAGGTCCTTCAGGATTGTATCCGGTTCCAGTGAATTCCTTATTTACTGTTTCTTCTGAAAGAACAAGTTTGTCTACGATTTCAGAGTCGTCGTATGGAAGACCTGGAGTACGAGGACGGATTGTAATACCTGTATACTCCTTTGAATTTGTCTGACGTTCAGACATGTTCATATCGATCTTCATGTTGGCGATCTTTACGCGTTTCTCACCGAAAGTGCGCTGGAGAGCCTGAAGCACACGGCTTGCATATTCTGTTTCAAGCTTGAGGATAGTGCGCTGCTGCTTTTCAATATTTGAAATGCGGTCGCTTTCTGCCATTCCCTCAAAATCATTGATTTCCTGGCCTGTAGCACCATCAACAATGGAAATGTTCTCAGATCTGAGACCTTCAACAGAGCGGATGATAAGGTTCTGGATTCCGCGGATCTGTTTCTTGTCCTCAAGAATATTTGAACCACCCTTTGAGTAAAGGATGACGCTTGCTGTGGTCGGGTTCTGGTTGGAAGAAAAAAGGGATTCCTCAGGAAGAGCAAGGACAACTTCGGCCCTCATGATTCCGTCGAGAGATTCAAGATGCTGCTTGACCAGGCTTTCCATGGAACGCTTCCAGTTTACCTGATCGTCAAACTGAGTCCTTGACCAGCGTGTAACATCAAAGAGCGCAAAAGAATCCATGCGCGAAGGTGCAAGACCTTCAGCAATAAGCTGGCTTCTGTATTTTTTTGCGATTGCCTCATTGTCTACGTAGATGTAGTTATCCGAGGAAACATAGGCATGTGTACGGCTGTCTTCATCAAGTCGAGTAAGAATGGCATCCCTTTCAGCCTCATCATTTACAGGAGCGCTGAAAAGTCTAACTGAAGTCGGGCGTGACGACATTTTTGCCATGACTACAATAGCGGCAATAATAACGACAATTATTCCGCCTGCTATAGCCTTCTGCAAAACAGTCCACTTGGCCCATTTTGTTTTAATGGTTTCTGAAGTTTTCTTGAACCATTCGTTCATAATCCCCTCCCATGAACGAATTTAAGTTATTTTTGAATTATGTATGCTTTCCCACCCGCATAAAAATTCTATTAGTGAATGCAAAAATTTTACCATACAAATTCAAATTTGACTAGTATTATCTATATAAAATTTATCGTATCTGAATTAAATTCAAACCGAAAATCTATTCACTATCTGTTCTGTGAAAGGTCGTTCCATCCCTTTACAAGACGCTCGATGACAGTCTGTGCAAGGTTGAGGGACATCTGGGCCTTTGCCATTGATGTTGTTACATCGTGGATGTCCACACTGTCAGGATCTGTAATGATCTGTTCCTGCAGGGCGCTTACGTTGAGCTGCTGTGAGTTCATCTTGTCCACAGCCTCAATAAGATAGTTTTTGAAGGAACCGTTTTTTGCGACACCGTCAGTTCCGTTCTGAATCACACCTGTCGTAATGTCTGTATTGATTCTGCCGGAACCCATGTGGGCTGCGTTGTTTCTATTAAGTTCAAGTGATCCGATGCTAAGATTCATTTTTTATCCCCTCTTTTTTTCAATTCCCGGCTCATTATAAACCGGAAATCAAATTTTGTGAATTAAATCAGCGGCTGCCGATTTCAAGAGCACTGGCAAACATTTCCTTGCTGCCCTGGATAACACTGGAGTTTGCCTCATAGGCACGGTTGGCAGAAATCATGTCGACCATTTCATTTACGATATTTACGTTTGGATATTCAACATAACCCTTGTGAGGTCCTGACTGAATTGCATCAGGATGTGAAGGATCGTACACCATTCTGCCCTGTTCCGTATCCTTGACGATATTGCGTACGCGTACACCTTTTCCAGGTCCGTTGTCCTGGCCCTCGGAAATGAAAGGTGATCTCCACTGAGGATTTTTTGATGCGATAGGTTCAACTACGACAGTCTGTTTTCTGTATGCCCCGCCTTCCTGAGTACGTGTGGAAGTTGCGTTTGCGATGTTGTTTGAGATGACGTCTGTGCGCAGGCGTTCAACGCTCATTCCTGTTGCAGCTATGTTTATGCTTGTAAAAAGTCCCATATCTTACCCCCTGGGATTAAAGTCCCTTCATCGCAGTGTTCACCTGATTGAATTCAAAGCTTGTAAGCTGTGTAAGCAGGCGGTACTGCATCTGAATCTGAACGATTTTCATTGCTTCTTCTTCTGCATCAACATTGTTTCCGTTTGCCTTTGATGTTGTAAGGAAGTCGGAAACACGGCGAGGTTCCACATCACGCCAATCCCTTGGTGTCTCGCTTTTTACGTGACGGGGATCACTTGTCTGCATGCGGAATTCATTGTGGCTGTTGTCGCGGCTTTCAAAAGCTTTCTTAAGTTCACTTTCGAAATTGACATACTGCTTCTTGAAATTTGGAACTTCACTGTTGGCAATATTGTTTGCTGTGACCTGATAGCGCAGGCTGGAAACATCCATTGCCCTCTGAAGCAAATCTACGGAATTTGTAAAACTGTTCATACCCATACACTGATTTTCGGAATATGAAAATAAAAGTTTAGAAAAAAAACAATTCATAATTCATAATTCATAATTCATAATTCATAATTTATAATTTATTTGAAACCATCTTCCTTTTTTTTTGTTATTAGGTTATTAATTATGATCATGTACAAAAAAGCACTGTCACTGGCCCTGGCCGCAGCAATTTCCATTTTTTCTCATGCCGAAACAAGATTCAGCGAGGCTGAACAGGCTGCCATTGACAGATATTGGGCGTTCCGTATGGAAGTTACCTGTGCAGAAACTGACGATGAAGCTGTTGCCGCCCTTGACAGCTACAAGGAAAACCACGCGGAAGAGGTATCAAAGCTTGGTGAAGAGGCAACACTGCTTCTTGACTCACTCATCGCAATGGAAAGATACAATTATCTTTACGTTTTCGCAGGAGAAGACAAAAGCTCGAAAAAGCCCTTTGAGATTCTCAGAAAGAAAATCAGGAAATTCCTTGAAAACAAAAGCGACAGCCAGGTTACCCCATATATGCTGCTTTGTTATGCTGATATAACGACTTATTATATGGCATATTCGATAAAGGACATCATCTTTAATGGGATGACCGTAAAAAAATATCAGGAAAAAGCCATAGAACAGGGAAAAGATTTTTCACCGGCCATGCTGAACCTTTCCAACTGGTACTACTACAGCCCTAAAATTTTCGGCGGATCAAAGGAACAGACAAAGTTCTGGCTGACGAAAGCTCTTGAAAACTCACGTACCGATGCGGAACAGTTCTTTGCAAAGATAACCTACTCCCAGTATCTCTATGAAATGAAGGAATTTGAAGAAAGCAAAAGACTGCTGGATGAGGCGCAGAAACTTTGCCCCGAAAGCAAACGCATAAAACTGATCCAGGAGCAGAATGCCCTTGGACTTTCTCTCAATGACTACAATAAAAAAAGATCAAAGCTTTTAAAGTCAGCCGACGATTACAAAAAGAACAACAAGATGGAAGAATAAAAAAAGGCACGACCTGAACCCCGCGCCAGGCACGGAATTGGCAGTCGTGCACCCTTCTAGAGAATGTATCTTTCCAGATTCTGGTTCTGGATGATGCCCTCGAGGCGTCTATCAACAAACGATGAATCGATTGTTATCTTTTCACCATTATGCATGTCAGCCTCGAAACTCAATTCCTCGAGAACACTTTCCATAATCGTGTGAAGACGTCTTGCGCCGATGTTTTCCTGATGGCTGTTTACGTCCTCGGCGATGGAAGCCATGTGGTCGATGGCATCTTCCGCAAATTCAAGTTCTACACCCTCTGTTGCAAGCAGGGCCTTATACTGCTTAACAAGGGCATTTTTTGGTTCAGTAAGAATCCTCTTGAACTCCTCTTTTTTAAGGGCCTCAAGTTCAACACGGAGAGGGAAACGTCCCTGAAGTTCCGGTATGAGGTCGCTTGGAGCTGAAACGCTGAAGGCACCGGCACCGATGAAAAGAATGTGGGTTGTATTGACGACACCCCATTTTGTATTTACATCACAGCCTTCGACTATAGGGAGGATATCACGCTGAACACCTTCACGGCTCACTTCTGCCCTTCCGCCTTCACCACCATGGGTTGCGATCTTGTCTATTTCGTCGACAAAAATGATTCCGCTCTGTTCTACCCTGGACTTTGCTTCGTCGGCAACCTTGTCGTTGTCTACCTGACGGTCGAGGGTTTCTGCCATGATTATGTTTCTTGCCTCACGAACCGTAACTGTTTTCTTGCGGCTTTTACCTCCTCCAAGCATTTCCTGGATTCCGCTGAGGCTTGCTTCAATGTCTTCCGGATTTCCGCTTCCCATCATGCCCATACTGAACGATGGAGTCTTGTGGACTGTAATTTCGACAGTGCGGTCCTCAAGCTTGCCTTCCCTCAGCATCTGGCGGAATTTCTCGCGCGTTGAAGCCATACGGTCCTTTTCCTCTGGACTTACATCTTCTTCTTTTTTCTCTTCCTGCTGAACTGAATCAGTGCCCTTTGGCAAATCTATCTTTATGAGGCTGCCCTGGATGGGACTTCTGTCGCCAAAAATATTTCCAAGGACCTGGACAGGATTTTTTCCAGTTCCGCTGTGATCATCTTTTTTTGAACCACTACCCGGCAAAAGAAGATCAAGAAGCTGTTCTTCAACCAGGGGAATGCACTGCTCACGGATTTTTTCCTGCATCTCGGACTTCACCATGTTGACGCCAACAGCCATAAGGTCGCGGACCATGCTTTCAACATCACGTCCCACATATCCGACTTCCGTATACTTTGTGGCTTCAACCTTAAGGAATGGAGCCCCGCAAAGTTTTGCAAGACGACGTGCAATTTCTGTCTTACCGCAACCTGTAGGTCCTATCATCAGGATGTTCTTTGGTGCAACCTCGTCGCGGATTTCGTCAGGGAGCTTTATTCTGCGCTGGCGGTTTCTCAGGGCCACGGCAACAAAACGCTTTGCCTTGTTCTGCCCGATGATATAGCTGTCAAGTTTTTCTACGATTTGTGAAGGAGTCAATCCGTCAAGTTTCTGTTCCATTTATAGTTCCTCAACGACAACATTATTGTTTGTGTAGATGCAGATCTGCCCCGCAATCCTCAATGATTTCTCAGCAATTTCCTTTGCTGACAATGAGCTTGATTCCATATAGGCCATGGCTGCGGCATAAGCATAGTTTCCACCGGAACCAATCGCAAGAATGTCATTTTCAGGTTCGATAACGTCTCCGCTTCCGGAAATAAGCAGGATCTTGGAAGAATCGGCTACAAGAAGAAGTGCTTCAAGCTTGCTCATGCTGCGTTCCGTACGCCAGAGTTTTGCAAGTTCAACAGCGGAACGGGTAAGGTCTCCGTTGAATGCCTTGAGCTTTTCCTCGAATTTATCAAAGAGAGTGAATGCGTCTGCAGTGGCTCCCGCAAATCCCGTGATAACCTTGCCGTCATAGATTCTGCGAACCTTTCTCGCATTACCCTTCATGACAGTATTGCCCATTGTTACCTGACCGTCTCCAGCCATGGCAACCTTTCCGTCTTTTCTTACCGCAATGACGGTAGTACTTCTTATTTTGTTTTCTGCATCCATAATTATTCCTTTAATCTTCCTTTCCCGAATGAGGGAAGGCCTGTCTGTATACTTCCTTAAGTCTTTCCATCGTTACGTGGGTGTAACGCTGGGTTGTGCTGATGTTTGAATGTCCAAGCATTTCCTGCACCACCCTTATGTCGGCTCCGTTGTTGAGCATCTGGGTAGCAAAGGTATGCCGGAAAGCATGGGGCGAAATCTGTCTGTTTGTCCCTTCAATTCCGCTGTACCTGCTGACAATGTACCAGATTCCATGGGGTGAAAGGGCTGAACCTTTCTGGTTGATGAAAATATTTTCCACCGGAAACGCTCCGTCCCTTTCATGCATGGGATATCTCTTCTTTCTGTCGGCAAGATATTCTTCAAGCGCTTTCAGGGCATCCTTCTCAAAGTAAACCCTCCGGTCTTTTTTCCCCTTACCTGTAACAATGGCACTTCTGAAGATGTGGTATTGCGTACTGCATTACCTGAAATCGCATGGCGTATGCTGAACAAAGGCATTAAACCTACCAAATCTGCAACCAAACAAGCATCCTACAGCTGTGGTGGTGTAGAAGCATATGCACAAGTAGACGAGCGTATGT
>CALELJ010000146.1 GCA_937902445.1 uncultured Treponema sp.
AGAGGTACAATGGAGCACCAATCTGCTGGATAACACCGTCTTTCATTACAACGATTTTTGTACCAAGAGTCATAGCTTCGATCTGGTCGTGTGTTACGTAGATCATTGTAGCCTGAAGTCTGTTGTGAAGAGCAGCCAATTCAGAACGCATTGTTACACGGAGTTTAGCATCCAAGTTAGAAAGTGGTTCATCGAACAAGAATACTTTTGGATTACGAACGATAGCACGTCCTACAGCAACACGCTGTCTCTGTCCACCAGAGAGAGCCTTTGGTTTACGATCAAGGTACTGTGTAAGGTCAAGCTGTTTAGCTGCATCGCGAACACGGCGATCAATTTCAGCTTTATCCATTTTACGAATCTTCAATCCAAATGCCATGTTATCATAAACAGTCATGTGTGGATAAAGAGCGTAGTTCTGGAATACCATGGCGATATCACGATCCTTTGGTGGAACATCGTTCATTTCGATACCATCAATGAAGAGTTTACCTTCAGAAATGTCTTCCAAACCAGCGATCATACGGAGAGTTGTTGACTTTCCGCATCCAGATGGACCAACGAATACACAGAAATCGCGGTCTTCGATTACGATGTTGGCATTTTCAACAGCCTGTACGTTGCCGTCGTAAATCTTGCCAATACCTTTAAGTTCTACTTTTGCCATTTTTAGGCCTCCCTAAGGGTTTATATTATACGGAACATTATAAGACCTAAAAAAGCAGAAGTCAAACGAATTCATGGGTAAATTCCAAGGAATTATGTCTGAATTCATGAAGAATTTCGTAGGAATTCCGCAAATTCCTAAAGTCTGTATCCGTAGAAAGTGTTGCTCAAATATCGAAGATTCATAGAAAATCATGAATGTACTACCAGAAAACGTACATTCATAAAACCTTTTGCTGCTCGATATTTACGCTACGGCTTATCTGGCAACACTATTTTTGTACATAGCCTTTCTAGATTCCAAGAAGATTTCTGACGGGACTCTCAAGAAGCACGAAAAGCACGGTGAAAACCACAGCCGGAAGGTAGTTTGCGGTCTTGATTTTCTTCAATCCTATGAGGTTGATTCCTATCATGCAGATAAGGACTCCACCGCTGCCCGTCAGTTCCGCAAGCATCACGTCGGATACGTAAGGCTGAACCGCTACGCTCAGCAAAGTAAGGGCACCCTGATAGATAAAAATAGCAATGGCACTGAAAGCAGTTCCAATTCCCATGGCGGCGGTAAAGGAAATGGCCATGAAACCGTCAAGGATGCTCTTTGTAAAGATTATCGAATAGTCTTTTTCAATACCGGCCTTGAAGGAACCCAGGATGGCCATGGCACCTACGCAGAAAAGAACGCTTGCATTGAGGAAGGCGTAGGCAAAATTCCTGTTTGCAGGAAGCGCATTTTCTCCTTCAACCTGCCCAGCGGAAGCACCATTTTTTTTCTGGGGAACAAGGCGTTCAAGAAGTTTGCCAAGAGCAAGGATTTTTGCATCAAGGTCGATGATGGTTCCTGTGATACCGCCCAGAATGATCGCGAGAGTAAGAAAACAGACGTTCTGATATTTAAATGCCATCTGCATACCCAAAATAAGGGTGATGAATCCAGCCCCGGTCTGAATCACATCTTCCATTTTCCTGGACATGCGGCCTGCGACCAGAAGACCAAGAAGAGAACCCAGAACAACGGCAATGCAATTGACAAAAACGGCCAGCATACAAACCTCGCAGCAATTTGATTTAAATAAAAAAAAGCAGTCACTTTTCAGCAACTGCTTTCGTGCGGAGAACCTGACTTGAACAGGCACAGCTCGCGCCACTAGCACCTCAAGCTAGCGTGTCTACCAATTCCACCATCCCCGCATCTGCGTTTCCGCAAATCGTGATTAAAATATATCAATTAGCAGGTTTAGTGTCAATAGCATTTTTCAATTTTTTATTAATTTTTTTGCATTTTTTCACAGAAATTATTTCGCATTATCCGTATCCGATGATACTGAAGATGCAGCCCCTGAAACGGCGTCGACTTCAGCAGACTTTGTGACTGTGCTTGTTCCGTCCATTTCAAGAATACGCTTCGCTTTCTTTGCATTGGCATTCTTTCTTTTCTGACCGAATTTATAGGTTCCTGGCTTTGCAGCTTTTTCAGCACTGTCCTCTTCTGTCTTTTCTTCCTCAATGGCATCCCTTGCAATTTCCTCAACCTTTGCACGGCAAGAGGAATAACGTCCCTTTGACCATATATCAAGGCCTGTACCCTGGGTTGCCACATCCTTGCTGTCAAGATATTCACCACATATGCCGGCAAATTCAGGCCGTGAGTATTTTGCAAATTCCTTTCCAAGAGCATAGCGGAGATTTTTCTGATCCTTCAGTTCACTTTTCAGTGCGCTTTCTGCAAGCTCAATCACTTCTGAAGTTCCGGCTTTATTTTCCTCAAGAAGAACTGCTGCAACCTTTGCCTTTGTTCCGCCTGCGATTTTCTTATCCTTGAGAATCTCTACAAGATATTCATTGCCTTCTGAAACATTAAGTTTTGCAATCACAGCATAGCTTTTTTCTTTTACGGCTTTCAGTTCATCCTTGTCCTTGCACCTGAAAACCAGATACGGAACAGCTTCCTTCATCTCCCGCTTCTTGACGGCTTCAATTGCCTCTATGCGAACCTTGTACTGGGAATCCCTCAAGGCCTGGATAATGACCTTGTCCGCCTTCTCGTCATTGAAATGGGCAATACCCTTCACAACATAGCATCTCAGGTTTGGATCCGTTGATTCAAAAAGAGAGACAAGAATATCCTCCGATTCAGGTTTTTCCATGGCACCGATTGCTTCTGCCGCATACATTCGGACAAAAGAATTTTCATCTTCGTCCTGGGCAATCTGCGAGATTTTTTCCCATGTTTCCACAGCCTTGATTCTGCCGAGAACTTTCATCAAAGCCTGTCTCTGGGCAACCTTCAGGTCGTCGCGGTCAAGATAGTCGGCAAGAAATTCCGCCTCTTCCCTTTCACCCAGGTCCCCAAGGGCCGTAAGGGCTCCGGTAAAATAATCATCCTCTTCCTTGTCGACAAGATCAACAAGACCAGGAACTGATTCCTTGATCTGAGCTTCAGAAACATAGCGGAAACATCTGTCCACCGTGTCTTTTCTGATTTCGTACGGATCATTTATGACTTCACAGGCATAGGAACCAAGACATGGATCCTTCAGCTTTGTAAAGTATTCGAGGATCTTGTCCTTTACGACAACATCCTTCGTCTCATAAAAAAGATCGTAGATCTGGTCTACAAAGCGCATGTCTTCATTTGTCGTGAGTTCGTCGATGAGACTGCTGATCTGACTTTCAAGTCCATATTTGAATACAGCAGTGCTTTCATCAACATAGTTTTCAGACTTGTCGACAAAGTCATTCTTTGACTCATGCCTTGACGGTCTTTTCACAGCCGGAACAGTTTTTTCCTTTGTGTACTCGTAACGCTTCTTTTCTTTTTTCTCGGCAAGGCTTTCGTTGTATGCTTCAAGAACAGGATCTACAGCATCCTCCTCAAAGGAAGAGACAACTTCAGCTTCATCGGAAACAGAAATTTCATCAGCGATACCATCGGTAGAAACATCTTCTGTCAAAGTTTCATCTACAGCCGGTTCTTCAGCCGGAACAATTTCAGCTGCAGAACTATCTGCCGCTGCCAAAGAAGTTTCCTGGGAATAAACAAAAGACGAAAACACCAACGCAGCAGAAAAAACAACAATGCTCTTCTTCATAAATCACACCTCACCGGAATGAAAGTCTTCAAGGAATTTTTTCCTGTATTCCTCAAAACGGTCTTCATTGATTGCCTGACGGATTTCCTTGATCATGTTGTGAAGGAAATACAGGTTATGGTAGCTTGCAAGCATGGACGAAAGAATTTCCTGCTCACGGAATATGTGGCGGAGATACGCACGGGAATAGGTTGTACAGACCTTGCATTTGCATTCAGGATCAATGCATCCAAAATCATGCTCATAACGTGCCTGCTTGATGGAAACCATTCCTTTTTTGGAAAAATAAAGACCGTGGCGTGCAATTCTTGTCGGCTGAACGCAGTCAAACATGTCGATTCCGTTGGCAACAGCTTCCAGGATGTATTCAGGCGTTCCAATGCCCATTACATAACGCGGTTTGCTTCTGGAAAGGAACTGGACCGTATACTGGAGTTTTTCAGCGTAAACATCGGCAGGTTCACCGACACTGAGTCCACCGATGGCAAGTCCAGGTGTATCAAGGGAATCAACAAATTCAGCGCTTTCCTTTCTGAGGTCATCAAAAAAATTCCCCTGCACGATAGGAAAAAGAATTCCCTTGTATCCGCTTTCCCTGTGGATGTTCCATTCTGTGATTGCACGCTGGGCCCACTGAGATGAAAGCCTCAATGCACGTTCCGCCTCTGCCCTGTCAACACCAAAACCGGAACATACATCAAGCTGCATCTGAATGTCACTGTTCAGTTTTACCTGAGTCTGTACGACATTTTCAGGTGTAAAGAAATGCTTGCTTCCATCTATGTCACTGCGGAATTCTATTCCTTCGTTTTTGATTTTACGTAATTTAGAAAGTGACCAAACCTGGAATCCGCCGGAATCTGTAAGGAAATTCCTGTTCCATCTGCAGAAACCGTGAAGCCCGCCACCTTCCTTTACAAGATCAGCACCAGGGCGAAGATACATGTGATAGGTATTGGCAAGAATAATTTCAAAACCAATTTCCTCAAGATCATCTTTTGTAAGGGCTTTTACAGTACCTTTCGTACCTACAGGCATGAATACAGGAGTTTCAACATCACCATGAGGAAGATGCATGACTCCTGTGCGGGCAAGTGAATCTTTATTTTCATGATGAATCTCAAAAAATTTTTCAATCATATCTATCCCCAAACTATGTTCGCGCGTATTTCAAAAGAATGCTGCTTATGAATATAAACAGGACAACAGGAAACCAGGCACCAAACAAAGGAGGAATGGTCTGGAACTTTGCCATAAGCATTGTAACCATCTGGGTTACATAGAAAAGAACAACAGCCGTAATGCTTAGACCAAGACTTACAAGAAGAACATTCTTTCTTGTTTTTCCGCTTAATCCTACGGCAAGGAAAACAACGATGAATACAACAAAAGGAAACGCATACTTTTTGTAGTAAACGGATTTTTCTTCAGCACTCGGCAAACCTGCCTTCTCAAGGTGCTCGATATAAATTCTGGCTTCTTTTGTGTTTACTTCCTCAACAGAAATGGTATTGTTTCTGAAAGTCTCCGGAGGCTCATCAAGCAGATCAAGCAGATCCTTTTCAGCTCCGATGACACTGACTTCACCACCGTCATATCTATATTCGATAGGATTGCTCAAAACCCATCTGTCATTTATCCATGTCGCATTGTCACAGAAGACCATGGCTTCCAGATTCTTTTCCTCATCGCGGAAAACAATATAAACGCTGTACAGCCGCTTTAAGGAATTATCAAAGAAATCCGCCTTGTAGATTACACGTCCCTCATTGGACATGATGACAATCTTGTCGTTGTTCAGTGACTTTTCCTTGTTCAGCACAAATTCCTGTAGATGAACCTTCTTTGCATAGGTTGGAACAACAAGGGTATTCTCAAAAAAGAAAAGTCCCACGCTCATGAAAGCCGCAACAACAAGCAGCGGAACCGTAAACCTGAGCAGTGAAATTCCGGAAGCAAAAACCGCAAGAAGTTCATTTTTTGCATAGAAATCACTGAGCATGTAGGCCGTGGCAAACAGCATCGCTATGGGCACCGAATACCACACTGTCTTTGGAATGTAATAGATAAGAATGAGCCCTATATCTATTGTAGAAACATTCTTGTTTACATAGTTCCAGAGATTCATGAAAAGGTCTGTGAGACAAAGAATCAGGATGAAGAAGACGAGAGCTCCCATGAAAACAGGGAAAAAACTTCTCAGCATGTATTTGACAATTTTCATTTTTTCTTAAGCCTCAGATAAAGAATTATTCCCAGAAGACCAAGAATGAAATTTGGTCCCCAGGTCACCCAGAAGCCATTGATTCCGCCTCTGTTTCCAAAAGTCTGCCCTACCATCTGTACAGACCAGTAGAGTACGGAAATTATGACACCGAATATCATGCCCAGGGTCTGGCCATCTTTTCTACCAAAAATCAAGGAAAGAGGAAAAGCAAGCATCGCAAAAAATATGGAACCGAAAGGCATCGCAAATTTTTTATTGTATTCAAGCTTGTACATGTTCTTCAGTTTAGGAGAAATGTTTTCGTTCTTTTTCATTTTCTTTATTTCTTTTCTAAGGTCCCAGGACGTCATCTCACGTGGAGAAGTTCCGCCGTTGGAAGAAATGATGGAATTTTCAA
>CALELJ010000147.1 GCA_937902445.1 uncultured Treponema sp.
ATAGACAATGATGGTATGGGCATGGGCAATATCAAAGCCACTCTCAATAATGCTGGTAGCTACCAGAATATCATATTTGCCTTCATAAAACTCCAGCATCACCCGTTCCAGCTGGGCCTCAGGCATCTGGCCATGAGCAATCTGAATCACTGCATCTGGTACTATTTCCTCCAGCCTCAGGCGCATCTGCTCAATGCTCTCCACCCGATTATAGACAAAATAGACCTGACCGCCCCGTTTCAGCTCACGATGGATAGCATTGCGGATAATGCCGTTGCTGCTTTCCACCACATAGGTCTGCACTGGAAACCTTTCTTGAGGCGGTGACTCTATAATGCTCATATCCCTAGCTCCTGCCAAGGACATGTGCAGCGTTCTTGGAATCGGTGTAGCACTGAGGGTCAAAACATCTATCCCAATAGCCAGGCTCTTGATTTTCTCCTTCTGCTTCACACCAAAGCGCTGTTCCTCGTCCACAATCAGCAGACCCAGATCCTTGAACTGTACCTTTTTCTGATTGAGGATGGCATGGGTACCTATGAGGATATCTACCTGACGGTCTGCCACCTTTTTGAGGATTTTTTTCTGTTCCGCAGGGGTGACAAATCTGGACATGTGTGCGATGGTGACAGGAAAATTCTTGAAGCGTTCCATGCAGTTTTCATAATGCTGTTCAGCAAGAATGGTTGTAGGTGCCAGAAAAGCAACCTGCTTGCCACCCATAACAGCCTTGAAAGCCGCTCTCATGGCTATTTCCGTCTTTCCATAACCAACGTCACCGCAGACAAGACGGTCCATGGGTACAGATGATTCCATGTCTGCCTTTATATCCTGTGTTGTCGTCCACTGGTCCGGAGTGTCCTCATAAGGGAAGGCTGCCTCAAAAGCAACGGACCACTCACCATCTTTTGGGAATGGATAGCCACGGCTTGCCTGTCTTTTTGAGTAAAGATCAATTAGCCGCTCCGCCATCTCCTCAACCTGTTTCTGAACCTTTGCCTTTCTTGCACTCCAGCTTTTTGAACCGATCCTGTCCAGATGGGGATGTTCACTTTCACTTCCAATATAACGCTGGACCATGTTTACCTGTTCAATCGGAATATAGACGATGTCTTCATCCGCATACTCAACCTTGATGTAATCCTTTTCAGTTCCCATCGATTTAAGACGGTCAATTTTGAGAAACCGGCCTATTCCGTAGTTTACATGAACAACATAGTCTCCAGGTGTAAGATCAACAAAACTGTCCAAAGCTTCGGAACGTACTTTTCTTGTGGCTTTTGGAGCATTCCTTTTTCTTCCGAAAATTTCATTTTCCTGAATGACAAGAATTTTTTCATCACCAATGGAAAATCCGCTTGTTACGGCACAAGGAAGAACCGTCACAGGGAACAGAGCATTATCCTTTACGTCGACAAAATCTTTTACAAGCTCATTGATTCTCAACGCCTGATTCTGGTTATCGGCAAAAATGAAAATATGCCACTTTTCATTTTGATAGAATGCAAGCTGTTCCTTGAAATAATTAATGTTGCCAAAATAACTTTGAGAAGGCTCACACAAAACTGAGTGGGATGAATTGAACTGAATGCTGAAATCTTCAAGTACCTGCTCTTCACCATTATTGCTCAAAGTATCAAGGCTTCTGAAGGCATACAGTTTACCAACACTGTGAACAAGGTTGTAGAAATCAAGCTGCATCATGGATGGCAGGAATACCGGAAGTATCTGTCTTGCTGTCCTGTAGGAAACACTATATTCATTGTCCAGCATTTTCTTTGCATTAACCAGGCGGTCCCAGTCGTAAAAAAATACACTAGTGTCGGCAGCAAGATAATCAAGGACGCAATGTCTTTTTTCCCACAGCAAGCCATAGAAGAGTTCCTCGCCTTCTGTTTCTTTTTTAACGCTGAGTTCTGTAAGTATCCTGTCCTTTTCTTCCCTTGCCTTGTCTGTCAGCGCAAGGTGTATGTTTTCCGCATTAAGTGAAGGACTGTTTATTGACTGAACTTCATCCGCCCCGTTGCTTTCATCTGGTTCAGCTGATATTCCACTGCGCCTTTTTTTGTCGTAGGATGCAAAATCGTTTTTAATTCCGCTTGAATCCTCGGTCTCAAAAACTTTTTCAAGGGTGTCGACAAGTTCATCAGTCCAGACAACTTCCTTCATTGGATAGATGATAAGATGCTCCACCTTTTCTTTTGTATTCTGACTTTCAACATCAAAAGTACGGATCTGCTGTATGGTATCAAAATCAAACTGGATGCGTACAGGCATTTCCTCTCCGCTTATGAAAACATCAAGGACTTCACCACGCAGGGCAAATTCACCCTTCTGGTTGACTTTAGGAACACGCATATAGCCATAGGAAGAAAGACGTTCAGCAATTTTTTCAATATCAGCTTCCTGACCTTTTCTCAGGTTGATGGAAAGACTTTTTATGTATTCCACAGGCGGAACAGGCGTAATGAGAGCCCTCTGGCTTAAAATGAAAATTCTTGGTTTTCCGCCTGAAGGATTCCTGCCAGCCATTCTCGCAAGAACACCTGCCCTTTCACCAAAAACGGCGGCGCCAACACTTACAGGACGGTAAGGAATTGTTCCCCACCATGGAAGTTTATGAATCTCCACGCAATCACCTAAAACCGTCTCAAGGTCCGACTGGCATTCCTCGGCATCCTTTTGGGTTGAGACAACAATTACATAGTCTTTCTGAAACTGGCTGTACTTGTTCTCATATTGCCTTGCATGAATTTCATTCAGCGCGATCCTTTCAATGAACTGGGCAAGAAAAAAAGAATTCAAACTTCCCTTCACGCCGGAAATCTGCACCGGAAACTGATCTGGTTCCGCATCAGCACTTTCAACAACACACTGATGAAGATTCTGGCAGGAAGAAAGCAAAGGTAACAATGATTTTAATAATGAATTTTCCATAATCTACCGATAATATAGTAAGGATTGTAATGTCTAGTATGGCATGACTTGATTCCATGCAATTGCAGCGTTGGATCAAACCAGGACAGACCGACAGCAACATAAAATTTAAAATACAAATAGAGGCATTAAAGCCCCGGGAGTATTTGTCGTGAACGTTAAACGCACATTACTTGCAACTATAGCAGTTTTCATGGTGTTTGCCCATACTGCAGTGGCACAGTCAAAGGATAAGGCCGAAGTTTCCATCAAATTCTACGATAGAACGATGTACTATCCAGGAGATGCCGATTCAAATCCGGTATATGTCTACATCACATTGTCAAACACGACTTCTGAAA
>CALELJ010000148.1 GCA_937902445.1 uncultured Treponema sp.
ATCCAGGAGTAAAAGAATTCGCTTCTGGTATCTGAGCTCCCAATACTTTGAAATCTTCCGTTGCTTTTCCAGGTTTTTCATAATGAAGCTGAGTCTTGAAAGCTCCTTCTTTACCACATTCAGAAATATTTAGTTTTTCCTTTTTTTCCGCACAAGCAACGATATATATTTTCTGTGCGGTCGTCATATTTCCATCTCCAATATCCTCTGTCATTTCCCATGACCCTTTCAGTCCAGAATGTTCTTTGTATTTTGCTGAAACACTATGTGATTTTACATTTCCAATATATTCATTTAGTTTTGCCGGCGTAATGCCTTTAATTGTTCTTACTTCACCAGACTTGCTCGTGTCTTCATTAAGAATACAAGAAGTATCATCAATGAAGTAATAGACCTTGACATCTGGAGTCTCGCAGTCAATCTTTGCCTTTGTTTTTCCACAGGTAGCATCATCATTTTTATTCGTTGCAATTCTGTTGACACGAATCACCGGCTCTGCAGTTGGTCCAACCCAGAATCTGTATTCATTATTTGCAACAGAAAGTTTTTCAGTATTACTCATATCTGCTTTTGAGGCTGCACTTTCTTCAATATAGTTAAATGCACCGTCTGCGACACATTTTTCAGTAAGAGTAATAAAATATTCAACTCCATTAACTATTTTTTTACTTCCCGTAAAATCAGAATCAGTAACTTCAATAGTAATAGTGTCTGTACCTGAACCAGAAATGCTATTAGAATTCATATCAAAGGAAGCTTTATGATAATTAAAATACTCAAGAGCCTTTCGAACTTTTTCTGTTTTTTCATCGACCCCATTAATATCAAAATCATAGTTGAGAACATATCTTGTCTTTGAAATATCAGGAATCATTTCATTGTCTTTTTCAATGATTCCATGTGTATACTGCATGTAAGGCCCCGCCGCTATCATAGTAAGAATTCCATTTTTATCCTTACCAGGTGTTACAATACCTTTATCACCTGTTAGGCTTACTCTATGCTCTGGTTTTTCGTCCGCCTCATGACTGTTATACATGCTGAGAAAAACATCTTCTTCGATTACAGGCGGAAGATACCAACGTTCACCTTCTTCCGGATCTGCTCTTTGCATTATCAAAGTTCCACTTTCAATGTTGACCGGCTCATTGAAGGTGATTTTTATTTCAATTTTTCCATCTGTTTTCTCAATAACTTTACCTATCTCCGGTGAGTAAGAAACAATATATGGAGCAAGTGTATCGATGCTCAAAGAAGAAACAACGTCCGTGCCTGATTCCTTGTTCGTCGTATAGCTTCCATTGAATCTTCCAGACAAAGATGAACACATGGATGTATCTATAGGATTGCTTCCTTCCGGCAATGAAAGTTCACTGCATTCAAGATCTGAAGGTAACGTATAGTCAAAATACAATGTATTTGTTCCGTTGCCTGCGCGGTATATTGCTTTTCCAATTTCTTCACTGAATGTTTTTCCACGTTTTTTTGCCTTGAGCGCAATGGTTGGTTTTGCTGTTGAAGGATAGAATTCCACGGCACTTGAGAAATTCACCTGCAGGGTAATTACCTTGTCATTTTTGTTGAAGACTTTTCCCTTTGCATAGTTTGCCTCGATACTCTGAAGTACGCCGACTTCATCAAAGGCAACCGTAAGTTTGGATCTTCCCTCATTGCCGATTCTGTCCTTTGCATAGAGATTGACATTTACTACTTCACCCGATGCAGGAGCATTGCCATTTCCATCCGTCAGTTCAAAAGTATTTGCATCCTTCTGGCTATAGCTTCTGTGACCTTCTGCATCCATGGTAAATACATCAATTCCCATGTTGTTCCTTGCAACAGGAGTAATCCTGAACAATGTTTTTGCAAGCGAAAGGGTAACAAGCGGATTGTCCGTAGACTTCCAGCTGGCGCCTCCATCCTGGGAATATTCAACAGTAAAAGTCGGTTTAGATGAAAATGCGTTGAGTCTGTAGGTCTTTGTTGAAATGTTGTCTGTAGAATCTTTTGCCACAATCATGAAGACTTTATTGGCATTGATGACTGTTCCACTTGAATTCTTGAAGTCCTCAAATACGTCATAAGTCTTGCTGAAAGCATTTATATATTTGTTTTCGGAATGCGTTGCTGTTCCTGCATCCAATACATAAAACTGAATGCCTTCGATGACCTGATCCTTCTCAAAGTTATATTCTGCAAGAGCAGCTTCTGCTTTTGCAATGTCACTGTTTCCATCAGGCAGCCAGCCGATTGCAATTTTTTCCACAGGCTGATTGTCAATTGTTCTTCCCTTGATTGTAAATTTTCCGGCATCAAGGTCAGGAATCGTATTCTCTACAGGACTGTCTACAATGATTGTAGGAGCATCACCGTTGGTAATCTTGACATCCACTGCTTCAAGATAGACTGCCGGAATTACAGTATCAACAACCTTGACGACAAGCTTATAGGCTCCGTCTTCCGTACTTGCAGACGTAGGAATTTCAAAACTCTTGTCACGAATTCCGCCTGAAATATCCGGAATCTGAACAAAATCAGAGACAGATCCAACGGAACTGAAATCCGTCGTCTTGATGAGTTTATAGCCAATGCTTTTGATTCCGTCATCGTCAAAGACAGTTACCGGAATGCTGTAACCCTGCTGGACTTTGATAAAAGCCTGGATTAGATTGCCCGATTCATCTTTATATTTTTCCATCGTGCGGTAAACAACATGAGGTACATCATATGCGCTTTCCCAGGCAAAAACTTCAAAGGTCTTTTCTATATGGTTTCCTGCTTCATCCTTAACAAAAATGTGTGGCCTAAGATAATGGATGCCGGAAGAAAGTGATGAAGATGCACCTTCAATCATTTCCCTGGTTATCGAATATTCAGGAGAATAAATGTTACCTCCGGCATCAGGATTGATTCCGCCAAGGACCAGGGTTTCTGCCTTTGTCTCTGGATTTACTTCATAAAGGGAAAGGATGGCTTCCTTGATTCCGTTGAGATCTTTAAGCTGTGAAAAAAGCAGGAAGGAAACATTCTGGAAATAATCCTTGTTCTCAGGACTTTCTCTCAAGGCAGTTTTTCCGCCTTCCTTTGTAAATTCCTCGACTGGCAGAAGACGGGCAACATAGGCACCTCTTCTGATTCCCATTTTGCTTGCGTCAGGGTCCTGGCTGTCTATGAGAACAGTAAGGGTCTGAGATGTATTTTCTCCACTGTTGTTGTTCTTGTCATATGCCCTTACTTCAAAAGTTACTTCGTAGTCTTTGTCAAAAGAAAACTCATATTCCCAGTGTTCCGGATCAATGAGATTTGCATTGACTGTTTTGATGATCTTTTCACCGTTTTCATTGTAGCTGTATTTTATTTCAACAGACTCGACCTTCTCATTGTCTTTCATGGTTCCGTGGATTTTGAAAGATTTTGGGGCAAAGGAATTGTTTACCGGAGAAACAACCTTCAGCTCCGGAGCCACAAGGTCAACTTCCTTTCCAAGACCAATGTCGCAGGACATGAAATTCAACAAAAGAGAAACAGACATTGCCAGATAGAAAAATACTTTTTTCATAGTAACCACCTTTTTTTTGATAGGATACACAACTCCGTATTTCTTATCGGCTAGATGTTTTGGAGTTTTTAGACTTATTATATTTTACTATGGGAATTTCAATTCGCGCAAATTTTTTCAGGATGATTTTGCGTTCCGCCACTGATAATTCCCTTTTTATTTTTAATGACATAAAAGGCAATTCCCATTAAACTATAGGAATGAAGAACAGTGACTACAGTGTGATTTACAGTGACGACCATATTGTCGTTTTCAACAAAAGAAGCGGACTTCTCATAGCAGCCGACAGATATGATCCTGATGCACCCCGCCTTGATGTTGTCGCAGAAAAGGAATTCGGAAGGCTTTTTGCAGTCCACCGCATAGACAAAGACACAAGCGGACTTGTGGTTTACGCAAAGAATGCTGAATCACACAAAGCCCTTTCAAAGCAGTTTGAGGAGCGTACCGTAAAGAAAACCTATCACTGCCTTGTAAACGGACACCCAACATGGGACGACCTGACGGTAAGCCTTCCGCTCCAGCCGGACGGAGACGACCGCCACCGTACAGTTGTAAACAAAAGGTATGGGAAACCTTCAAAAACCGATTTTGTAAATGTAGGAAACTGCGGTCCATTCTCATGGATCATCGCCCATCCCCACACAGGCAGAACCCATCAGATCAGGGCACACCTTCAGACAACAGGATTTCCTATCGTCTGCGACCCGTTGTACAGCGGCAACCAGCATCCAGTCCTCTTGAGTGACTTCAAGCGCAAATACAACGGCGATCCGCTTGACGAACGACCGTTATTGAACAGACTTGCTCTGCATGCCTATTCAATTGAAATCAACCACCCGGTTACTAACGAACGTATGTTATTTACAGCCCCTTATCCAAGGGACATGGAAGCCGTAAGAAAACAGCTGGCTAAACTGTTCAAGATAGATCCAATTAAGGAAGGAGGAGATGAATGAAAAAGTACATTACCATCGGACGTGAATACGGTGCAGGCGGCAACGCCATAGGAAAACTTGTGGCCCAGGAATTAGGCATCGATTTCTACGACAGCGAGATCATCGACCTTGCGGCAAAGGAATCTGGACTCTCTCCTGAGTTCATCAAAAACACAGAACAGAACCTTTCAAGCGGATGGCTTTACACCCTTCTTCTTGGATCAAGCTACGGAACCCCCGGAACAAGCGCAGGCCGCCTGGGCATGGGCCCCCAGTCCCTTTCGGTTCCGCTTGCCGACCAGGTTTTCAACGCACAGAGAAACACGATCATTGAGCTTGCAAAGAAGGGACCATGTGTTCTTGTAGGACGCTGCTCCGACTATGTGCTCCGCCACTGCGAGGAAATTTCCAGGGACGACATCCTGACTGTATTCATCTATGCACCATTGAAGGACAAGGTTAAACGTGCCATCGAGGAAAACGGACTTGACCCTGCGACAGCTGAACGTGATGTAAAGCTAATCGACAAGCGCCGTGCAAACCACTACAACACATTTACAGAGCGCACATGGGGAAACAAACAGCACTACGACCTGCTTGTAAACAGTTCCCTTCTTGGTATTGAAAAGACTGCGCAGATGATTGCACAGATTGCAAAAACTATGTAGCAAGCCTTACCCTGACAGTCTGAATGCGGCGCTGACTCTGGTCTTCAACGATATAGAGCACGCCGCTTTTTTTATATGTCTTGCCTACAGGAGGCAGCTCGTCAAACTGTTCCAAAAGCCAGCCACCGAGAGTATCAAAATTCTCGCTTGCAAGTGAAATGTTCAGAACGTCACGAAGATCATCAAGCTTCATGTCTCCCGGAACAATGAATTCATTTGTATTTACAACTTCTATCCTTGATTCAGGATTTTCTTCCACGGAACCATGCTCGTCGGTTATGCGTCCGAAAACCTCGTGAAGGATATCGTCAAGGGTCACGATTCCCGCCATGGAGCCATATTCATTTACCGCAACGGCAAAGTTGATTTTCTCTTTCTTGAATTTTTTCAGCAGATCGATTGCGCTCATTGTCTCCGGAACAAAAGCGGCCTCACGCATGCATATTCTTACAAAGTCCCTGCTCTGGGTAATCATTCCGGCTGCAAAAAGCACTGACTTGAAATGAAGAACGCCGACAATGTTTTCAACATCCTTTTCATAAACCGGAAGTCTTGAATATCCGCTTGTCTGGAAAAGAGCGATGACTTCATCAAGGGAACTTTCTGTGCTGACGTATTTTACAAGAGATCTGTGGCGCATTATGGAATGGACGTTCAGATCGGAAAATTCAAACAGGCGCTCAAGCATTTTCCTTTCGTCTCGTTCAAGGGTTCCTTCATTCTCTCCGACTTCAATCAAAGTCTTGAGCTCCTCTTCCGTCACAACAACTCTTTTTGAACGGAAAATTTTCTTTTCCGCAAAATCTATGAATTTCGTGAAGAGGCAGAAAATCTTGACTACCGGATAAAAGACGATCTGGATTATCCTTACCGGAACTGCCGTATTCTTTACCGCGGAAGTTGTATTTGTCGCAGCATATGTCTTTGGGACAATCTCTACAAAAATAATTACAAGAAAAAGAATGACTGCCGTTGCCGCGCTGACATATTCCGCTCCAAAAATTTTAACTGCGAATGCCGTTGCGAGTGCAGAGTTTAAGGTGTTTACGAAATTTGTTCCGATCAGCACAGTCGCAATGAGTTCATCAAGATTTGATCTCAGGTTCGAGATGAGCTGCGCATGTTTTTCCTTTTCCTTGATCATCTGCCGGACGGTGATTCTTGAAAGGCTTGTGAAAGCTGTTTCCGTCATTGAAAAAAACGCACCGCAGACAAGAAGGAGAAGAATGCAAAATGAAATCAGGATAATGTATGCCGTCATGTTTCAATTCGTGGGATGTACCCTGGATGTACTACTCACTTCCTCCCATTCCAAGCATCTTGACTTTCGCAACACGGTTCTCGTCCATTTCCGTAACAAGAAACTTGTAGTCGCCGAAAACCACGCTTTCTCCGACACGCGGAATTTTTTCAAGCTTTTCCGAAATATAACCACCGATGGTTTCACAGTTTTCTGAAACAAGCTTTATCCCAAGCTGCTCGTTTATGTCTATGAGGCGGGACTGTCCGTCCAGATCCTCATTCCGTGTATTGCGGATCTTTACCTCAACTTTTTTTGCAAAATTTTTAAATTCATCAGTAACAGGACCAAAGATCTCACGCACAATGTCTTCGACCGTAAGAATTCCGTCCGTACCTGAATACTCATCTATTACAACCGCCATGCTCTGGTGATTTTCACGAAGCATCTGCTGGATGCCCGACATTTTTTTTGTTCCCAGAATAAAGAGGGGAGAACGCATGACACGGCTGACCTTGAAAAGTTCCGGGTGGGTCTTATAGACAAGCATGTCCTTCACGTAAATGATTCCAACGATGTCATCGATATCCTTTTTGTAGACTGGAAATTTCGACAGACGGAATCTTTCCGAGAATTCAATTATGTTGCGGTAACTTTCATCGATTGAAATGGCCTTGATTTTCTTTCGCGGAATCATGATGTCCTTGGCTTCAAGATCAGTAAATTTGAAAACCTTTGTCATCATGTTTTTTTCATTCTTCTCAAGAACTCCCTGTTCGTGGCCCACGTCGATGAAGGTCTTTATTTCTTCTTCCGTAAAAGTCACCTCTGGAGCACTGGTGCTGATTCCGCACATCTTCAAAATAAATTGGGAGACTCCGGTGAAGACAAAAACAAAGGGCGCAAGTATCACCTCAAGAAAACTTACAAAACCGCTGAAGAAAAATGAAATTGCTTCCGGATGATGTGTCGCAATTGTCTTTGGAGAAATTTCGCCGAAGACAAGAAGGATTATTGTGACGACAAAAGTTGCAAGACCTATTCCCGCGCTTCCCCAGATCTTGATTGCAACAAATGAAAAAATTGAAGACAGGGCAATGTTTACGATATTGTTTGCGACAAGAAGGGTATTGATGAGCTTCTTTTTGTCCTGAAGAAGACGCCACACGCGCTCAGCCCGTTTGTTCTTCTGGTTACGCAGAAACCTGACGCGGAGCTTGTTTACAGAAAGGAATGCACTTTCTGTTGCCGAAAAAATCATCGAAAGAATTACAAGGACAACAGAAACTGCTATTAAAATGCAAAGGGGAAAGGAGTCGGATGCGTCCATTATTCAGCAGTACCTTCCTCTTCCTCAAGCTCAACAAACCGTTTCATCTGCTGAAGGTTTGTAAGAATCTTGCCTGCGTTTTTTCCCGTAGGATTTATTGCATATGCCTTTTCAAGATATTCCGTCACAAGACGCGAATTGAAATCTTCTCCGTTGATGAGGGAGTAGGCTGCCATATACCAGGCTTCCTGAATCTGATCCCTTGAAAGATTTCCCTTTTCAATTACATCGAGAAAGGGCTTTGCAGGATCTTCATTTTTTGTCGTTGCGTCGTAGGAAAGATAGTAGGCACCGGCAAGCTCATAAAATCCGAGGCGGCCTGTCGTGTTTTCAGGATCCAGTGCCGGAAACTCATAAATCAGGTTCATGAAAAGATCGCTGTAAGTTGAGTTGGAACCTTTGACAAGTGCGTCGATTGCCTCAGCCTTTTCCGTACCGGCGGAACTACGCACAGCCTTCACAAGGCCTTTTACCACTTCTGCGGAACCACGGCATTCTTCAAGCTTTGAGCAGTATTCCTCCACAGTGCATGTCGTATCTTTTTCCGCATTGAAAGGAACAGATGCCAGTACATACCCCTCATAGGAACAGAGATAAACCGCAGGCCATACCTTTACGTTGTAGAAACGCCCAAGAACTTCTTTTTTTCTGTAGGCCTCTGCGATTTTTTCAGCGGCCTTTTTTTCCGATGGAGAAGCATCTTCGGCAACCTTTGACTTTGCGAATTCTTCCTGTGAAAAATCAATGTTGCAGAAAACGTAATCCCTGGAATACCTTGATGTAAATTCCTTCCGGTTCAGGATATTCTCCTTGAATGGAAGACTGTTGTCCGTCCAGTCATCGCCTGTAAAAACAAGAAAAATGTCCTTGTTTTTTTTCTGGGCTGTTTTCAGGGCATCATCATAGTTTCCCTTCCAGCCGGAACCGCAGGAAACAAAGAGAGTGGAAATAACTGCTGTTAAAAAAAGTTTTGAAAGTTTCATAGTAACTCTTGTCGTTTAAATTTAGCTATGTCCTTAGAAAGTGTTGCCAGCCTATAGGATCCCTGAGCAGAGACTGCTTGCAGTCTCCTGTCGAAGGGTCCGTATGCAATCTACTGTGCAATTGCTTTACTGCCGGACGGTTCGACTCCACTGCGTTACACTCACCGATCCTATAATGTAGCAACACTATTTCCCTACATAGCCTTATTTGAAGTATCTTACACCGGCACGGAATACGTTCTGGTTCTTTTCGATTTCAACACCTACATTCATGAAGAGGTCGCTGCTTGAACCGTCTGCGTTGATTCCGACCGAACGTTCGTTGTGCCCCATCTTACCGAGAACACGACCGTCTGGAGATGTGATGCCTTCGATTGCAAACAAACTACCGTTAGGATTGTCAGGTTCGCAGATTGAAGGAACACCGGCAGCATCAACATACTGTGTGAATACCTGTCCGTTCTTGAAGAGCTTTTCTGCTGTAGCTGCATCAACAACAAAGCGGCCTTCACCGTGGCTGATTGCAGTCATGTGGGTCTTAGGATCAAGAACAGACTTGTCCAGTGCCCAAGGGCTCATTGCAGAAACCATTCTTGTGCGTACGATGCGGCTGATATGGCGTCCGATTGTGTTGTATGTAAGTGTCGGCATTTCGCCTGTCATGTCGCGGAATTCACCGTACATTGCAAGACCTGTCTTAACCAGTGCCTGGAAACCGTTACAGATACCGAGTACAAGACCGTCGCGGTTCTTAAGGAGGTCCATTACCTGGTCTTCAATCTTCTTGTTGCGGAGAACGTTTACGATGAACTTTGCAGATCCATCAGGTTCGTCACCGGCAGAGAATCCTCCGGAAAGGGCCAGGATCTGTGCGTTCTTCAGTTCTGCTTCAAGGTTAGCAAGAGTTTCTTCAAGCTGACCCGGGAGCTTGTTTCTTATAGGAACCAGCTTTGTTGCGGCTCCTGCAAGGTTGAATGCGCGCTGCATGTCCAGTTCACAGTTTGTTCCAGGGAATACAGGAAGAACTACGAGAGGCTTTGCCTTTCCCGGTTCAAAAATTACCGGTCCCTGAGCCTGTCGAAGGGTGCGTGCCTGGACAAGGGAATCATGTTCCTTGAGTGCCCATTCAGGAAGGGCGCTCTGTTCTGCCTTGTCTGATACTGGTGGGTAAACCTTGGCAAGCTTTGCTTCCCAAGCGCTTTCGATTTCTGAAAGTTCGATAACTGCATCGTCGAATGTGATTGTTTCTTCTGCAGTTGTTGAACCGATCTTGCAAACTGTACCTGCGGCAAAGTCTCCATTTGCTTCAAGGTCTTCTGCAGTTTCCACGATGATGGAACCGTACTGTGGAGTAAAGAGGTCTTCGATTGAAGCTGCCTTTTCAATTCCAACTCCAGTTGCAGATGCAGGAATTGTTTCAAGAGCACAGCCGACTCTGTTTCCGAGAGCCATCTTGCTTACTGCTTCCGCAATACCACCTGCGGCTACAGGATACATTGCTTCGATCTTGTCTGCGGCATTAAGCTTGTAGAGAGCCTTTGCATTCTTCTTGAATGTCTCAAAGTCTGGAGCCATCTGTCCATCATAAGGAACTGTAACGATGTAAACTCCGTCGCCTGCCTTCTTGAATGAACCAGATGTAACGTTCTTTACGTTTTCTGTATCTACTGCAAATGAAACCAGTGTGTGTGGAACATTGATGTCTTCGAATGTACCTGACATCGAGTCCTTTCCACCGATTGATGGAGTTCCCATTGCCTTCTGTGCGTCAATTGATCCGAGCAATGCTGCGGCTGGATATCCCCAGGTCTTTTCGCTTACTGCGCGTCCAAAGAATTCCTGGAATGTAAGGCGACAGCTTTCTGGCTTTCCACCCATACAGGCAATCTTTGCAAGTGAAGAAAGAACTGCAGTCTGTGCTCCGTGCCATGGCGACCAGTTTGAAACGCGTGGATCAAATCCGTAAGACATGAGGCTTACTGTTGAAGTTTCGCGTGGTGAAAGGACAGGGAACTTTGCTGCCATACCAGCTTCCGGTGTGCCCTGATACTTTCCGCCGTAAGGGAAGAGTACTGAACCTGAACCGATGGAACCGTCAAAACGTTCTCCAAGTCCGCGCTGTGAACAGCAGGCAAGGTCGTTCATGTTTGCAAGCCATGCTTCTTCAAGCTTGTCGCTGTCGATTGCTTCTGATGCTGCATCGTATTCCTTGAGTACTTCTGCAACTGAAGCAAGAGGCTTAACAAGTGGAGATTCTGCCTGTGGAGCAGGGCTTTCAATTTCTGCAACCGCGTGGTGTTCAGCTCCTGCTGCATCGAGGAATGAGCGGTCAAGTTCTACGATTGTCTTTCCGCGCCACTTCATCACAAGCTTGTCTGTATTTGTAACTTCTGCAACAACAACTGCGTTAAGGTTTTCGTCGTTTGTTGCCTTGATGAATTTTTCTACATCGCCCTTGCGTACAACACAGGCCATTCTTTCCTGGCTTTCTGAAATTGCAAGTTCTGTTCCGTCGAGACCGTCATACTTCTTTGGAACCTTGTCCAGGTTGATTTCAAGTCCAGGGGCAAGCTCACCGATGGCAACTGAAACACCACCTGCACCAAAGTCGTTGCAGCGGCGGATCATCTTGCAGACTTCCTTGTTGCGGAAGAGCTTCTGGATCTTTCTTTCTTCTACGGCGTTACCTTTCTGAACTTCAGCGGCAGCAGTAGTAACTGATTTTGTAGTGTGTACTTTTGATGAACCTGTAGCACCACCAATACCGTCGCGGCCAGTTCCTCCACCAAGAAGGATGACTACATCGCCAGCATCAGGTTCTTCACGGAGTACCTGTTCAGCTGGAGATGCGGAAATGACTGCACCAAGTTCCATGCGCTTTGCAACATAGCCCGGGTGGTAGATTTCCTGAACCTGACCTGTTGTAAGACCGATCTGGTTTCCGTATGAAGAGAATCCCTGGGCTGCTTCACGGCAAATCTTTACCTGTGGAAGCTTTCCCTTGAGAGTTTCTGCAAGTGATACTGTTGGATCTGCAGCACCTGTAATGCGCATTGACTGGTAAACCCATGAACGTCCAGAAAGAGGATCGCGGATTGCGCCACCAAGACAGGTTGCGGCTCCACCAAATGGTTCGATTTCTGTTGGGTGGTTGTGTGTTTCGTTCTTGAACTGAAGAAGCCAGCGTTCTGTTGCTTCAGGTGAATTTTCGTCGATTGGGTTTCCGTTTGCATCTGTTGTGTAGTGGAGGTCAACGAATACTGAACATGCGTTGATTTCTGCGCTTACTTCGATGTCATCAAGCTTGTTGTTCTTGCGCAGGTACTTTGCTGCGATGCATGCCATGTCCATGAGAGTAACAGGCTTGTCCTTGCGGCCAACATAAAGGTCGGTGCGCATTGCAGTGTAGTTTTCGTAAGACTTCTTAAAGAGGCTTGCGTAAGGACCGTCAGCAATCTTTACTTCATCAAGGTTTGTAAGGAATGTTGTGTGGCGGCAGTGGTCAGACCAGTATGTATCAAGAACACGGATTTCTGTGATTGTTGGATCGCGGTTGATGCTCTTGAAATAATCCTGAAGGAATTTGATGTCCAAAAGATCCATGGCAAGACCAAGTTCCTTGCGGTATGAATCAAGTTTTGCTTCGTCCATTGCATTGAAGCCTTCGACTGTAGGAATGTCTGCAGGATTCATTGCATCAAGCTTGAGTGTTGCAGGTTTTGTTGAATCTGTAAGGCGGCTGTCTACAGGGTTGATGAGATAGTTCTGGATCTTGAGGAGTTCATCCTTTGAGATGTTGCCTTCAAGAAGAACGACCTTTGCACACCTTACGCGTGGAGGTTCTGTTCCGACTGTAGTCTCTGACTTCATGCCTTCGCGAAGAAGTGAAAGACACTGTTCCGCACTGTCGGCTCTCTGGTCGTACTGCCCCGGAAGGAATTCCCAGACGATCACCTGATTGCCAGCCGGAACTTCAAGTTCTTCAAATGTAACGAAGTCACTCTGAGGTTCTGAGAAAATGCGTGTGGCTGCTACTTTTGCTACAGCGTCTGCAACATTTTCTACATCGTAACGGTTGAAATAGCGAACACCGTTAACACCACTAATTCCCAAAAATCCGTTGATTTCGGACTTGATGCGGGCTGCTTCATTTTCAAAGCCAGCCTTTCTTTCTACATAGATACGAAACATTCGTAGATTATAGAAGAAAATGGTTTTTCTTTCAATTAATGCGAATGTTCTACCGGAACAAAAAAAAGGCCTATGCTTCTTTTTCCGCTTCTCTTCTGGCAATTTTTCTGTTCAAGGCAGCATTTGCAAAGTGGATGAAGCAGAAGAATGCAATCATGAAAATGTATGCAATCGCAAGGAAGAATACGGTCACCCTTCTTTCATAGCTTACGGAAACAATTGATGTTATGCAAAGCACAACCTGAATTGCAAGAATGATGAAAAGAACCTGGACCTTGTTGAATCCAAAATTTAAAAGCTTGTGGTGGAGATGCTGACGGTCAGGACTCATGATTCCACGGTGCTCACGAAGTCTTCTCCAGATGGCGGCAATGGTGTCTATCATCGGGAAAGAAACAAGAACCAGCATCATGAGAATCTTGTTGTATTCTATTACGCCTTCAACAGGATAAAGGGCCACGGTTGCCACCATGAATCCCAGGAACTGGCTTCCGCCGTCACCCATGAAAATCTTAGCGTCTGGACATGGCAGATTATACACAAGGAACCCAAGGATTGCGGCACAAAGCACAAAGCAGATTGCCGTTCCCTCAAGGAATGAACCCCTCATCACAAACCCGATGGTAAAAAGGGTGGTAAGGGAAAGACCGCCGCAAAGACCGTCCATTCCGTCAATGAGGTTGTAGGCGTTGACAATTCCAAGAATCCAGAAAAAGGAAATTACAAATGAAACTGGAAGCGAAAGAGTCCAGCCAAAAAGCTGAGTAAACCTGAATCCACAGACAACCACAATAAGGCTTGCCACAATCTGCACAAAAAGTTTGAAAAGGGCACGCATATTAAAAAGGTCATCGATGATTCCAAAAGCAAAGATGATTGTTCCGGCAAACAGAAGCGGAACCGAATTCATCGCCGAAATATCATTGCTCATGAAAACACAGAAAATGATACCTGCAAGAAAAGCAACGGCTATTGCTATTCCTCCAAGACGAGGAATATTTCCCGAATGTATTTTTCTTGCATTCACCGTATCATAGAGACTATAGAACTTACAAAACTTGATAATTACCGGAATGAGCAGCACAGAAAGAAAAAAAGCTATTCCGGCGGAAATCATGATCATCTGCATAACTTCATATTCTATAACAATTCTTAAAAAAATCCAATCTTTAAGAATGTCTAGGCCCTCTCCTGTGAATTATCTCTGGATTCTTCCGCTTGCATTGCCGGCAGCAAGACGTTCAACCTCTTCCGCAGAAACCATGTTGAAGTCACCTTCCACGGAATGCTTGAGGCATGATGCGGCACTTGCAAATTCCACAGTATCCCTTGAATCTTTACCGGACAGTATTGAATAGATAAGTCCTGCACAGAAACTGTCGCCACCCCCAAGACGGTCGACTATCATCATCTCATGTTCCCGGCTGAAATAGTAATCCTGACCGTCATAGTACAACGCGGTCCAGCGGTTGATGTTTGCATTTATGGAAGTACGCAGGGTTATGGCGACCTTTTTGAATCCGTATTTTTCCGAAAGTTTTCTGGCCACCGTCTTATATCCGTTTTTGTTCAGCTTTCCATTCTCAATGTCGGTGTCATCAGCCTCAATACCAAATACATCCTTTGCATCCTCTTCGTTTGCAACACAGACATCAGCATAGGGCGCAATCTTTTCCATTATTACCCTGGCTTCATCTTTTGACCACAATTTGCTTCTGTAATTGAGGTCAATGCTTACAGGAATTCCCATTTCTCTGGCAGTTCTGCAGGCTTCCATACAGATTTGAGGAAGATTGCCTCCAAGGGCAGGTGTGATTCCTGTCACATGAAACCAATCGGCTCCCCCGAAAATTTTTTTCCAGTCGAAATCCGACGGAACGCTTTCAGCGATAGAAGATCCGGCCCTGTCATAGATGCACTTTGAAGGCCTCTGGCTGGCTCCACGCTCATTGAAATAGATTCCAACACGATTTCCACCACGGGTAATGAAACTGGTGTCGACGCCATAACGCCTCAGGGCATTGACCGCACACTGGCCTATTTCGTGGGAAGGCAATTTTGTAACATAAACTGAATCAACACCGAAATTTGCAAGGGATACGGCAACGTTGGCCTCGGCCCCTCCAAAAGTAGTGGTCATCTTGTCTGACTGAACGAAACGGTAATAGCCTTCCGGTTCTATACGGAGCATCACCTCACCGAATGTAACGACTTTCATTCTGTTGCCTGTACAGGAGCATCATGAAAAACAAGATAGCGACTTGCATATCCCTTGAAATAGTCATCGTCAGTCAATGTATACGACATGACGCTTCTGCGGGAAGTATCGGCACTTTCAGTTTTTCCGCTTTTGTCCATGGTCTTTGTATTGTACTCGCGGATTCCGTTTCTGGCGTTTCCACGCGGATAGATCTTAAGGTTCATGTCGTCATCCCACACGATTTCAGGAGAATACCAGTCATCGATGATACAGTTGACAAGAGCGACATTGTCCCAGTTCTTTGAGCTTGTGGCGCTGCCTTTACCTTCCGTGCGGATTATGAATGCAGTGGTCTTTGTCCGCCTGTCGCCGGTAAAGTGGCAGTCCTTGAAAACAAATCCGCTTTTTTCCGCCAATGACTGGCTGCATACAACAAAGGAATCAGATTCTGCGGAACCATCTCCCCTTGTGTAGACCGTACAGTTTTCAAAACAGGTTGTTTCCGATTCCCCATAGATGAAATTCATTTCACCTGAGATGTAGGAATCAACAAAGCAGCTGTTGCCTTTAACGTAAAGAGTATTTTGTCTTCCGATGATTTTCATGCTCTCGCAATGAAGCATTCCCGATGTGTTGTTCCAGACAAGAGCCTCCGCATCATCAGCATGGGAGAAATCTTCCGTGGCACTTCTTGCATGGGTATTTTCTATTGTAAAATTCTTTAATGTTACATTTGTGGCATTTGGACCGATGACAAATATGCCTCTGTTGATCAGTCCCTTGTTATATGATTCGCAATTGTCGGCCTTGAGCACACAGTCCTCCGCCTTTGTTCCCGGGAGACTTTCAATGATTATTGGGTTTGGAAGGTTATAGCGTACTGATTCCCTGTAAATTCCAGGCTCAAGAATAATATGGACGGAAGCTTCCTTGGAAACACTTCCTGATGAGGACATTTCCTTTATTTTTTTGAGGGCAGCAGAAAGGGCCGCCGGCGATTTTGAACTTACATTTATTTCTAGCATAGGGAAATTATAGGATGAAAATTGATAAATAGCAAATTAAAAGGCCGGCGTATCAATATTTTATTTTCCCTGTAATATTCTTTTGAATCCTCTGCGTTAAACAATTTTTTTCTTGCGGATTTTTCAGGACCTGTTGTATTCTGTAACTGGAGGATAATTATATGAAAAAGCTTTTGGTTTTGATTGCCGCTGCATTTATGTGCACAGGATTGTTTGCCCAGACAGTTGGAGGCTGGTCTCCTTATAGTGATGCCGATGGTAATAAAGGTTCCAGTACAGCTAAGGTTACTGTAAACAATGGAGTTACAAACGTCACCGGAACTGTCACAACACAGTACCAGTATGGTTTCGCCGGAATCACCATGAACTCAGATCCTGAATTCATATCTGCCCTCAAGACTGCAAAGGGCGTGAAAGTTACAGTAAGGGGTGACGGGAAAAAATACAACTTCCGCGTTGAAACCAACGACAGACCTGATTACTGTTTCCATCAGTTTACAGTTACAGCCGGAGCAAAGGAAACAACCTATGAAATTCCTTTCTCAAAACTTGCCCAGGAATCATGGGGAAAGAAAAAGGCCTTCGTTCCTGAAAACATTACACAGGTTTCTTTCCAGACAGTTGGTCAGCCTATCTCAACCTACAGCTTCGATGTAATAAAAGTTGAGGTAATGAAATAAACCTTCAATCTGCTGCTTAAAAGGACTGGTCCCGAAGTTTACCGCACACGGTCATGCTTCCGGCTCAGTCCTTTTTTTATTTTCAAATATGTGGAATTCCGTGTTAAAATATACATGAAATGAATCCACTTATTTTTTGTTATTCACTTTCGTTTCTCATATCCCTCTCTTTTGTGATAATCACGGTGTTTGTTTTTCACAACAAGATCTCCATATTCTATCACCTTCTTTTTACCACCATCGCCATATCAAGCCTTGGTTTCCTGCAGACCGCAAACGCAGACAACCTTCAGATGGCGATTTTTGCAAACCAGATAACATACCTTGGTGCAAGTTTTAC